>NZ_JAAHHM010000018.1:157065-233308 GCF_010692445.1 Moorena sp. SIO3E8
TCAGCAGCACTTGACTCCAACAATTGGCCAGTATAGTCTTCAAGCTCCTCTTGGGTGAAGTCATAGCCAGCGCTTTGCACGATTTGGCGACATTCATCTTTACTGTTTACTCCTTGAATTTGGGCACGGAATGCTTGATCAGTGCCTAGCCTTTCGTAGAAGGCTTTAACATTTTCTAAAGACATAGTTTTCTCCTGAAATTACTGAAATACTGTTCGTAGCATCGGTAAAAAAACAGAGCTAAAAACTGGTGTTTTTTTGGCTACTCCCTTACCGACTAACTATCTGTAGCATCCATAAACTGAAATGCTATGATCTGTGTGTGTCGGAATCAACCTGAGCTTATTGCTCAAACTTCCTTAGATAGTATCGTCTATGACAACGCCATACATTGGCTGAGGCCACCAATCTTTAGGCGGCCAAAAAACCACTCCATACATTGGCTGAAAAATAGGTGGTTTTATGCCCATACCTGTAGTAGCTCCACCAAAAACAGCTTCTAGTTCTTGTTGATCAAGATCCCTCAGACCATCCTCAGCAGCACTTGACTCCAACAATTGGCCAGTATAGTCTTCAAGCTCCTCTTGGGTGAAGTCATAGCCAGCGCTTTGCACGATTTGGCGACATTCATCTTTACTGTTTACTCCTTGAATTTGGGCACGGAATGCTTGATCAGTGCCTAGCCTTTCGTAGAAGGCTTTAACATTTTCTAAAGACATAGTTTTCTCCTGAAATTACTGAAATACTGTTGGTAGCATCGGTTAAAAAACAGTACCGTAGCTAGGGCAGTATTTTCTGAAATAGATGAAGTTTTCATCGATAATAAAATTTTATTCAATATAAAAATTAATTAAGTAGGCTTTTAAAATTTTGTTGCGACAAAACTTTAAAATTATGTCCCAAACCTTGCTGTATGGGATAAGAAAATTATTTCCTTAGGGGGAGGATAGCAGCATCATTACTATGGCAGCAACACATGACGATAGTGATCAGGACTTACCCACAACTGCATCATCAATAATATATTAAGTAATAATACCCATTATTAAAAGTATAAGGACAGCTCCAGATGGGAAGATGGGCTGAGGGGGTGACAAGCAAGGTAAAACCGTTACTGGGTAATAATTTCAGGCCATCTGTAACAAAAAGATACATGCTGTTTTGGGCTGACGTTGGACGTAGTTATAAAGGTTTGAGCTTGCCATTAAATCATTCGTAGGGTCAATTTGGGAGTTTATCTTTACTGATATAATTGGCATCAAAGTCTTATATAGTAAGCTTTTCAGGGCTCATGTCACCCCCTCAGGAAGATGGGGAAGCTTTTTATTAAGGGGAATTATACGGAGATGAGATGACAATAAAAACAACTAAATTTCGAGATATAACTAAAACAATTATGTCCCTAAAATCTGTGGCAATCAAATTTTCGATTGGCGAGTTAGCCCCAGGGGGAAGCGATCGCGTAGCGTGGCCAAACGCGCCCCGCGTGGCCAATAGGCCAAGGCCAATCGCATTCGATATCTGTGTGGAAACTTCCACCTCTTCCGCTAAACTAGCTAATATAGCGTTTCTAAATGAAATCTAAACCTAGGAAGTCTTTTTTTCTTGTTCAAGAAAAGTCTGTATATCTTTCCCCTATTGCCTTTTGCCCGCCCCCCTTATTAAGGGATTCCTCTTGCCTTTTTCAGCAATTCGTGTGTTTACAACCCAGATACAAACGCCCTTATCATTGACCAGTGTTTCCTCCTGCACCTCTGACTCGTCTATCCCAAGGACAGCTGAACGTATTAGAAACCTGTCCCCGTAAGTTCCAACACATTTACTTTGACCAGCTGGGAACACCGGTGTCTCCCGAACAACAAGAGCGTCTTACTTGGGGAAGCCGCTTTCACCTATTAATGCAACAGCGCGAACTTGGGTTACCAGTGACATCCTTAGTAGAAGAGGATACCCAACTCGACTACTGGCTGACTGGTTTAGTCAATGCCGCACCAGAACTTTCCCACCCAGAGCCTGAAAGCTTCCGGGAAGCGGAACATTGCCGAACCCTGTATTTCCAAGGTTATCTACTTACAGTTATCTATGACTTATTGATTGCAGGGGAAGACTCAGCCCAAATTCTTGATTGGAAGACCTATCCTCAACCTAAAAATCGGGATTGGTTAACCCAAGACTGGCAAACACGCCTGTATCTCTACATCCTAGCGGAAACTAGCGATTATTGGCCAGAACAAATTTCCATGAGTTACTGGTTTGTGAAATCCCAACCCTCTGCCCAGAGTCTTAAATTTACTTACAATAGCGCACAACACCAGAAAACTAGGGAGGATTTGACTCAGTTGTTGACCCGGTTGGCTGGGTGGCTACAAGGGTACCAAGATCAAGGTTTAGGTTTTCCTCAAGTAGCAGCATCCCTTGGTCGATGTGGTGATTGTACCTTTGCAGTGCGTTGTCAGCGTTACGGGAATAGGTTGAGTAACGATAGTACGGAATTACTACCCAATTTAGCTGATATCCAAGAAGTTTCCCTTTGAGCTACCACCCCTGACTGGGTTTGCTAGTAGCACGAGTAAGAGTTACAAAGAGTTAAGCAGAGATCCCTGGGGAACCTCTGCTGTAGCTAGTGCGCTAACCAGCCCATAGGCTACAAAGTCTGGTCGAACTAGATTTAAGCAGGCTCAGTGCCGCTGGCTTCTTTGCGTTTCCTAAGGTTATAATAACACAAAATATCTAAATAACACAAAAAACTTAAAATACCTATTGAATTGTTTACCCCTTAGTAGGATAATTGGGAGGTCAAAGTTGTCAAAAGATGTGTCAGAAGAAAAACAAGTTAGCTATAAACTATTTTTGCCTGAATCCTTACGGGCAAAATTCAAATCTATGTGCGCTCTCAAGGGAGTCACCATGAATCATATCTTATTGGAGTTGATTGAAGAATGGATAGAGGAAAATAAACCTGCTTCATCCCCTAAGCAGAAGAAGAGTTAATCCGCTGATCTAGGTTGAACAGTGCTGAATGCGAAATGGTAAGTACTAAGTGCTGAGTTATTTATAACCAGCTCATAGTCTATTATGATAGCGCTGCTCTTCCTGACGGTCACACCGTAAGCCTATGCGCTACTTGAGGGGCTACTTGAGGTGCTATCAGCCTATGGGCGTAGCGCATAGGCTTACAGGAATAATTAATGCGATTGGCCGTAGGCCACGCTACGCGAACGCTAATGAAAGACAATTCTAAATTATTTGAGGAACTGAAAGATCAAGCCATTGATTCAGACCATGAGCAAGGGTTGATAGCCCTTAGTGAGGAATTGCTCAAAGAGTTTGATAGCGGTTCATCACAAGCGGTGACTGGTATGGCTCGTTATCGGTTGGAAAAACATCGAAGTGCTTACAAAAAAGCCTACACAAAACTGATGGCTACCATTGGTCTATGAGGAAGGGTTTCTATGGAAAACTATCGACTGGTATCAGTCAAGGTAAAGGGGTTTAGAGGCTTTCCTGAACAAGCCGGAGAACGGGAATTTCGGTTTGATCAAGCTTGCACATTAATTGTAGGAGCTCAGGGGGGAGGCAAAAGTAGTACCCTGAATGCCATTGAGTGGTGTCTATTTGGCAAAGATGTCGCTAATAAAAGTGCTACTAAAATTGAAGAGCGCAAGAATTGGTTAGTGAAAAACCAATCGTCAAGGGAGACTAGTGTCGAAGTTATCTTTGAAGGGAATGGGGAAATCCTAAAGGTATATCGGAGTGACCGCAAACGTCGTGGTAATCCCAAGTTTTACTATCAGATTAATAATGGCTCGTATCATGAAGATGAAGCTGAATTGCGGGTGCTGCTGGGTGTAGAATTGTCTGACTACATGAGTTGTGTGTATCTACATCAAGAAACTATCAGTGCGCTACTGATTCAGGAACCAAAAGAGCGCAAAAATGCTCTGGATCGCCTCATGGGGTTGACGGATTGGCGCAATCTATTGGATGGAATTAAGCGAGCTAAAGCCCAGGAAGAGTTTAAGAAAGTTGATCAAGAGTTTAGTCAGATTATCAGCAAAATTGAGACGGCAAAAGCGATTAAGGAAAATGACTTAGGTCTAGCAGAAGAAGAAGCTATCTTTCATGATATTCCCCTGAGCAAACTATCCCTCAATGGAGCAAAAGCTATTTGCCAAGGGGTTGAAAATGCAGTTGAAAATTTTGCCAAAGACTATGGATTGCTGGTGCCCTCTTTACCAAGATACCAAACTACTGATGATTTGGAACGATTTGTAGATGGTGGTAAGGAGGCGATTAAGCAATTACGTAATGCGCAGCCCGACTGGGAACGGCAGAAAGAATTGCTGAATCAGCAAAGTGAATTAAATCGTTTGAAAGCTAACGTTGAGACCAAGGTTATGGAACTCAACCAAAAAGAAAACGAAATTCAGCAACTCGAAGATCAATACGGAACGCTATCCGAAATTTTGGCAGAAAAAAATCAAATTGAACAAGAAGAGTTACCGGCAAAGCAAGGGAGTATAAACACTATCAACAATCGTGCCGGTATCATTATCGAAACCATAAAATTTCTGAAGTCAGTACAGGAAGATAAAGCCCAGAATTGTCCCGTTTGCTCTACACCAATTAATCCAGTTCAGTTGCGTCAAGAATTAGAATCCTGGCAGCAAGACATGGCGTTACAGCTAAAACCGATTCAGAAGGAGATTCGGGAATTAGAAATAGCAGTAGAGGAGTTCCAGAGACTGATTAAAACCTTGGAGCGGTTGCAACGGGAACGATTAGATAAGGATAAGGGATTACAACAAGCAAAAAATGCGATCGCAGTAGCTTTAGAAACAGAAATTAATGACTCTGCTCACGCTCTGGCTCTGCTCAATCAAGCCATTACTGACGTAGATCAGGAATTAGGTAGGATTCGCACCGCAGTTGAGCAAAGTAATCAGCGTATCGATAGCATTGATCAAGACTTAGAAAACATTAAACGGATTATTACTGTCCTCCGTTATCGCCAAGAAGTAGATAATTTGTTTGCGATTCAAGATTGCCCTGAATATAAAGAGGTTGAAGGAGCAAAAGCTGACTTGGAAGCCTTCTGTGACCGATTGTTGACTATTGGTGAAGCCGTGCAGGAGGTGCTAGGAAACTCAGCTAAAGAAAAAATCGATGCTACCAGAGCAGCAATTTCTAGTATCTATCGTCAGCTAGCCCATCGCAGTGACTTTCCAGATATTGAGATTGACCCAGACAAATATGAAGTGATGGCGGTGGGATATGGAGAGTCAGAAGTTGCATTACGACTGTTGAACAAGGGTGATATTAATTGTGCTGCTTTGAGTATATTTCTAGCCCTAGCAACTTCAGAGCAATTGACTCATAATATCGGTTTCATGGTGCTAGATGACCCGTCGCAAAATCTAGATCCAGTCCATAAAGAACGCTTGGCTGAGGTGTTGGATCAGGTATTGGATAAAAAGCAATTGATTATTGCCACTTCAGAAGATGATTTCGTCGAGCAGCTAAGTTTCAAGCTAACTAAGCCCAACACACTCTACCGATTGGGACAGTGGACACCAACTCGTGGACCAACTATCGAGGGTAATGGGTAATAGAATGTAGAATTAAGAATGTAGAATTAAGAATATGGATGCATCAACATTAAACCATTTAACCAGCATTAAACAACACCTGAATAGTCGCTCTAGAAAAGATAATGGGTTTGGTAAAACTTGCCAGATTTTCCTAGCGATTACCTTCTGTCGCTTGGGTTTTCAGGTAGAAAACTATTCCTCTCAAGGTGTAGATATTGATAGTTGGAATCACCCCTACTTTCCTAATCTTTCCATTGAAGTTAAGACCACCATTAAACATACGGTGACACTAGGACAGAAGGATGTGGATGGTTTGAAGAAAAAAGCGAGAGAAGGATATGAACCTATCTTTGCGGTTTTGAGATTAGAGTTATTGTCCAATTGGATTATTGCCAAAGCCAAGGGAATTAAGGCAGGTAATCATCCTGTAGGGAGACTACAAACCTCAGTAAGGGCAATGCCGGAACTGCAAGATCAGGTGAATCAGGAATTCTCTAGGGTTGTCAATGACTATGGCGCTATAGTATCAAGTATTCCAGCTGAGGAAATTCTCACTGATTTGGATAAGTATTTGGATAGGGAGAAACTAAAAGTAGTACCAAAAGGAAGTGGTATGGCACTGCGCGCAGGGTATAGGTTTTAGGGTTAGGGTGTGTTTTTTGCCCTAAGCATTCAGCTGATAGCTAATCACTGAATGCTTAGGGGTTTAGCACAAAATACCCTTCAACCTTTCTACGCTTCAATTGGACTCACTGAGCAACAACTGAGCAGGCAATCGCTGAAAGGAAAGCCGTTCATTGTTCACATCCACAAAGATAGTGTCCCCATCATTAAATTCACTCCTGAGAATTCCCTTAGCAATAGGAGTTTCCAACTCCCGCTGAATAGCTCGCTTCAGGGGTCGTGCTCCAAAAACTGGATCATACCCTAATTCTGCCAAAAAGTCAACAGCTGCATCGGAGAGTTTCAGGGACATCTTGCGCTCTGCTAACCGTTGCTCTAAGCGCAGGGTTTGCAGCTGGACAATATTGCGCAACTGATGTTTTTGCAAGGTATGGAAAATAATCACCTCATCAATCCGATTGAGGAATTCAGGACGGAAACTAGAGCGCATCGCTTCCATGACCCGACTCCGCATTTCCTCATACTTGGAGTCATCCCCAGCTACATCCAGAATATACTGGGAGCCAATATTGCTGGTCATGATAATAACGCTATTCTTGAAATCTACGGTATGCCCTTGAGCATCAGTAACTCGACCATCATCAAGGATTTGCAGCATGACATTAAAGACATCCGGGTGTGCTTTTTCGATTTCGTCAAATAGAATTACCGCATAGGGACGTCTACGGATGGATTCGGTTAACTGACCTCCTTCTTCGTAACCCACATAGCCTGGAGGAGCACCAATCAGTCGGGAAACGGTATGCTTTTCCATATACTCGGACATATCGATTCGCACCATAGCCTCTTCGGTGTCAAACAGATAGGCTGCTAAGGCTTTTGCCAATTCTGTCTTACCCACACCGGTAGGACCGAGGAAAATAAAGCTAGCGGTGGGACGATTGGGGTCAGCTAATCCAGCACGCGATCGCTGAATAGCATCGGCAACAGCAGTAACGGCTTCCTCTTGGCCAATCACCCGCTTGTGTAGTTCTTCTTCCAGGTGCAGTAGCTTCTCTTTCTGAGACTCTACCAGCTTACTAATCGGAATTCCAGTCCACTTAGAGATAATTTCCGCAATGTCAGCTTCTGTAACTTCTTCCCGCAGCAGGGATTGACTACTGGTTTGGTTCTCGGCTAGCTGTTGCTCAACAGTTTCCAGGGATTTTTGCAACTCGGCTAACTTGCCGTATTTTAGCTTAGCGGCTCGGTTGAGGTCATAATCCCGTTCTGCCTGTTGAATTTCTACATTAACTCGATCAATCTCTTCCTTAATCCCCTGAATCCGGTCAATCACATCTTTTTCTGATTGCCACTGGGCATTCAACGTACGCTGTTCTTCTTTTAGATCAGCCAGTTCTTTTTCCAGTCTTTCCAGTCTTTCGATGGAGGCGAGATCAGTTTCTTTTTGTAAAGACAACCGTTCCATTTCCAGCTGGATAATTTTGCGGTCAATTTCATCGAGTTCTTCTGGCTTGGAAGTAATTTCCATTTTTAGCCGTGCTGCCGCTTCATCCATTAAGTCAATGGCTTTGTCTGGTAAAAAGCGATCGCTAATATACCGAGTAGACAAGGTCGCTGCTGCCACTAAAGCACTATCGGCAATTTTAACCCCGTGGTGAACTTCATACCTTTCTTTGAGACCTCGTAGAATCGAGATAGTATCAGCTACACTAGGCTGGTCAACATAGACCTGCTGGAAGCGTCTTTCGAGTGCTGCATCTTTTTCAATGTACTTGCGGTACTCATCGAGAGTAGTAGCACCAATACAGCGCAATTCACCCCGAGATAACATTGGCTTGAGCAAATTTCCCGCATCCATTGCTCCTTGAGAAGCACCAGCACCGACGACGGTATGGATTTCATCAATGAACAGGATAATTTTGCCTTGGGAATCCGTAACTTCTTTTAGTACCGCTTTCAGGCGTTCTTCAAATTCTCCCCGAAACTTAGCCCCAGCAATCAATGCGCCCATATCCAGAGCAATCAATTGTCGGTCTTTGAGGGATTGAGGCACATCACCCGCTATAATCCGTTGTGCCAAGCCTTCAGCAATAGCAGTTTTCCCAACACCAGGTTCCCCCATCAGCACTGGGTTATTTTTAGTACGGCGCGAGAGAATTTGAATCGTGCGCCGAATTTCATCATCTCGGCCAATAACTGGGTCAAGCTTTCCCTCCCGCGCCGCCTCTGTCAGATCACGTCCATATTTTTCCAGTGCAAGATATTTGCCCTCTGGATTTTGGTCGGTCACTTTCTGATTCCCTCGAATGTCAGCAATGGTAAGTTTAAGCCTATTTTCATCTAGTTTAAACTCCTGGAATAATGACTTACCAAAGCGGTCATCTTTCAGATAAGCCAGGATCAGATGCTCAATGGAGATATAATCGTCTTGGTATTCTTTACGATAGGACTCTGCTCGGTCTAGCAAGCTATTCATGCTGCGTCCTAGGTAAACGGAGTCGCTATTACCAGAAACCTTAGGTTGTTTTTTGATAAAGGATTCCGTTGCTTCCCTTACCCCTGGCACAGAGACTTCCGCTTTGTTCAGAATACTGGTAGCGAGTCGATCTTGATCCAGCATCGCCTTCATCAAGTGTTCGGTTTCGATTTGTTGTTGCCGTGCGGCTTTAGCAACATCTTGGGTTTGTGCGATCGCTTCCCAGGCTTTTTCGGTAAACTGGTTAGGGTTACTTGGTTGCATCTCTAATCACTCATTCCTCTAACTGTTCACAATTCTAAAAAACCCAGTGCGATCGCATAGATCGGTCTTCACGTCTTCTTTTTGGGATATTGCCGTCCTCAAAGCCAGGTAATACCAATTCTTAAAAGTAGGACGTAAGCTATCAGCTATCAGCCATTAGCTGATAGCTGATAGCTTAACTTCCGGTTCATAGCTTAACTTCCGGTTAATTGTCTTCCAGTTAATTCTTAAGTGGTTAATCTTAAGTGGTTAATTGCCAATTTTACATTTTCCATTTTCAATCCTTGACTTTTTCAGCAAGCTTGGGATTGTCTGAATTCTGTTCAATCCAACAAAGCCTCAGCATGATGGCGGATATGGTCTTCTATAAAGGTGGCAATAAAATAGTAACTGTGGTTATAGCCGACCTGGAGACGGAAAGTCAGGGGCTGATCTGCCTTTTCACAAGCCTTCTCAAACACCTCAGGGAGCAACTGTTGCTTCTCGTAAAAGGGGTCAGCAGTGCCTTGGTCAATCAGAATTGTATGGTTATAGTTGGCTACCAACACCAGTTCGCTGGCATCGTAAGCTCGCCATTGCTCTTGGTCTGTCCCGAGGTAATTGGTGAATGCCTTCTGACCCCAGGCGCTGCGCATGGGAGCAGCAATGGGAGCAAAAGCAGAGACAGATAGGTACTGCTTTGGGTTTCTTAATGCACAAATTAATGCGCCATGACCACCCATAGAATGACCAAATATACCTTGTTTCTCAACTTGCGCGGGGAAATGTTGGGCAATTACCTCCGGTAACTCGTGGACAACGTAGCTATACATTTGGTAGTGAGCTGACCAAGGTTCAAGGGTGGCATCTACATAAAAACCGGCACCAGAACCCAAATCCCACTCATCGTCCTCACCTGGAATTCCTGTATTTCGAGGGCTGGTATCTGGAGCAACCAACATCAATCCATGCTTGGCAGCAAATCGCTGAGCAGCTGATTTTACCATAAAGTTCTCTTCTGTGCAAGTCAGACCTGACAGGTAATATAGAACTGGAACGGATTGGACTTTCGCCTGAGGGGGTTGGTATACGGAAAACCCCATCTGTGTCCTACAATTCTGAGAGTGATGAGTGTAAAAACCTACTGTACCGCCAAAGCAACGGTTTTCTGAGACGAGGCGAAGGTCTGTGGACATGGGGCTGGTTCAAATGGACGTACCATGAAGGCGAATGTAGCTGTCCAGCATTTTAGCGTTTCTTCAGGTATGTTTGCCGAAGCTGCTCTTAACTTTATTAAACTATCGTCTAAATTAACAATTTTCAACTAACTTGCCTGATGGAATTAATTCTTTACAGTAAACCCGGTTGCCATCTTTGTGAGGGATTACTTGAAAAGCTAGAGATGATTGAAGGCTTAAACTTTAAGCTAGAGGTTCGAGACATTACGAGTCGAGAGGATTGGTTCCAATCCTATCAGTATGAGGTGCCAGTACTATGTATTAACCACTGTAGTCAGGAAAAGCTCCTGCCTCGCCCCTCTCCTCGTGCTAGCGTTGAACAATTGCAGCGAATGTTACGGAAATATTTCCCTGTTAGTGAGTCAAAATAGGCGATACATCAGGTTGACGGTTTGACGGTTGACGGTTTGATGGTTGACAGTTGACTGGTGGCTGTGATGATTCGGTAGATCTTATAGTGTCGTTTGGTGCGATAAATATGAAGCTAAGGGAATTATTAGCCAAAATTGCCAATAGTGTGAAAATGCCTAGCTCCGAGGGTCTTGATTTGGTCGTTACAGGCATCTGTACCAATTCCCACGCCTGCCAACCGGGGGATTTATTCATCGGGATGCCAGGCACTAGGGTAGATGGTGGAGAGTTCTGGGAAAGTGCGATCGCATCTGGGGCAGTGGCAGCGATAATTTCTCCCCAAGCGGCTGCCAAACACCCCCCCAAGGAACTTTCACCAGAAACAGGAGTTTGTGTAATTGCCGCCGATGACATGACCACCGTGTCTGCTCAAACTGCAGCAGCCTTCTACGACTACCCAGCACAGCAGCTAAGACTGATTGGAGTCACTGGTACCAATGGCAAAACTACCACTACCCATCTGATTGAATTTCTGCTCGCTCGTAGCTCTAGTCCTATCCCCACAGCACTTTTGGGTACCCTCTATGCCCGTTGGCCAGGTTTTGAGCAAACAGCAAGCTACACTACACCATTTGCTGTTGAATTGCAACAACAGCTCCAGTTAGCGGTCAAAGCAGGTGCGCAAATGGCAGTGATGGAAGTTAGTTCACACGCCTTAGCCCAAGGTCGAATCCAGGGCTGTCCGTTTGAGGTGGCGGTGTTTACCAATCTCACCCAAGACCATTTGGACTACCACCAGAACATGGATGATTACTTCAGCGCTAAAGCTAAGCTGTTTAGTGCTGACTATCTCAAAGGTAGGGCAATTATTAATGCTGATGACTCCTATGGAGAGCGGTTAATCCAACAGTTACCAACTGAGCAAGTCTGGAGCTATAGTATCCAAAACCCATCCGCTGATTTCTGGACGAAGGACTTAAGCTATGAGCCAACAGGGGTTAGAGGAATTATGCATACTCCAGTAGGAGAGGTTAGCTTTAATTCGCCCCTAGTGGGTCAATACAATCTGTCTAACTTGCTCGCAGCAGTAGGAACAGTTTTAGAGCTGGGTTTGGATTTAGAATCAGTAGCAGCAGCCTTGGCTCAATTTCCAGGAGTGCCAGGGCGGATGGAACGGGTGCAAATTCAACCGGAACAGGATATTAGTGTAATTGTCGATTATGCCCACACCCCAGATAGTTTAGAAAACTTACTCAGGGCATCACGACCCTTTATTGAAGGCAAGATGATTTGTGTATTTGGCTGTGGTGGTGATCGCGATCGCACCAAGCGTCCTAAGATGGGTAAAATAGCGGCTGAGTTAGCTGATGTTGCTGTAGTAACTTCGGATAACCCTCGCACCGAAAACCCAGAAAGCATCTTAGAGGATGTTTTAGAGGGGATTCCTCAATCAGTGGAACCAATGGTAATTTGCGATCGCGCTACCGCCATTCGGACTGCCATCTTGCAAGCAAAACCGGGGGATGGAGTGTTAATTGCTGGTAAGGGTCACGAAGATTATCAAATTCTGGGTACTGAAAAAATCCACTTCGATGACCGAGAGCAAGCCCGAGATGCTTTGATGAGTAGGCTACAGGTTATAGGTTAGCTGTCCGGTAAAAGAAGCCCCACATCTCAATCCGTAAGGATGAGTGTGGGATGAATTTTACACAGAGTCTTCTGGGATAGGGAAGCGAGCTATCAAACTTCTTATTAATTCAGATGAGGTCATGCCCCGTTTATCTGCTTCTTGCTGTAACTGCCTTTTCTCGAAGTCTGTAATTCTAATCACTAGTTTTTTATCTTGTATTTTAGATTGACACTTGTTAATACACTTGCTATTATATTAATAGGTCGGTAAACAAGATGGCAACTATAAATGAGGACAGCGTACCAGTACAAAATTAAACCAACGAAAGCGCAGAAAGACGTGATAGATAATTGGCTGTCAATGCTCTGCGCCCAGTATAACTATTTGTTAGCAGATCGGTTTAACTGGTACGAAGCAAATCGTTGTCCTGTAAATGCCTGTCCACTTGTCTGTCACCTTCCAGAATTAAGAAATAATCCTAACTATTACAGCCAAAAAAAGACTTTACCAAACCTAAAGAAAGCTCGTCCCTGGTACAAGCAGATTCACTCTCAAGTACTTCAGGATGTTGTCAAGAGAGTAAAGCTGTCTTTTGATCGGTTTATAAAAGGAGACAGTAATGGAAGACGAAGTGGGCGACCTAGATTTAAAAAGCTGCACCGTTACCGTACTTTTACCTATCCTCAAATGAAAGAAGGATGCCTGGAGGGGGATTTAATCAATCTACCTAAAATAGGCAAGGTAAAGGTGGTACTCCATCGCCCTATACCTTCTGGGTTCAAGATAAAAACAGCCTCTATTACCAAAAAGTGTGATGGCTATTATCTGGTTTTATCCTTGGAGGACAAGACAGTCCCCGAAGTTAAACCAGATATCAATCCGAACTCAATAATTGGGATTGATGTTGGCCTTAAGGATTTCTTGACAACTTCTGAAGGTGAAACTGTCGAAATTCCTCAGTACTATCGCGCATGTCAAAAGCGCCTAAAGGTAATCCAAAAACGAGTATCTCGACGTAAAAAGGGAGGTAAGAATAGACTTAAGGCTATTAAGCAACTCGGTAAGCAACACAAAAAGGTAGCAGACAAGCGGAAAGATTTTCACTTCAAGACCGCAAATTATCTGTTATCAAAATACGATGTTGTTGCTCATGAGAAATTAAACGTAAAGGGACTGACTAAGTCCCGATTGGCTAAATCTGTGTTAGATGCGGGCTGGTCAAGCTTCCTTACAATTCTTACAAGCAAAGCCGTTCGCGTAGCGTGGCCTACGGCCTTAAATGCTGGTTTGTTGGCAGTTGCAGTAAGTCCCAATAATACTTCACAGAATTGCTCCAATTGTGGAAAAAAAGTTCCTAAAAAACTGCATATTCGCTGGCATGATTGCCCTCATTGCGGATGCAGTCTTGACCGCGATCATAATGCGGCAATAAATATAAAAAATAGAGCGGCAGGGTTTGAAGTTACCGTAAGATAGTGGAGCCTTAATCAAAAAGTTTTAACCCTTTTATGCATAGCCGACTAACCATAAAGGCTCCACTATCTAAGGTTTCGTCTCTCGGCAGTCCGTTCTTAAAGCCCAGCGCCTCCTAAGGGATGCCCGGATTGGCTGGGAAGCCTACACTGAACCCAACGGGTCAGTGTAGGAGCTGTCACCAAATTGACAGCTATTTCAGCGGGCAGGTTGTAGATTATCACATGGAAGGTCAACGTTTAAGCTTTAACCAAACCACCTTTAACGAAACCACCTCTAACCCTAAATGAACCTGCCACCTAATCCAGAATTGTCTCTCTACCAGCTGGTTTTAGAAACTCTTGCCTGTCCCGAGTCTCTGACAATCACTCCTGTCACCCTGAAATCCCTAGTCAGAGCAACCTTTGACCTGCTAATTGAGCAAAACATCTCAGCCACAATTTGGGTCAAGCCACAGGGTGAGGGCTGGCACAGAGAAATACAACGGTATCAACAACAAGTTGATGTACCAAAAAAAATTTATCTGTGCCACTGTTTAGGAGATAACTCGGAAGAGGTAGTTAACCTGAACAGAGATTCTCAACTGTTTTCCCTACCATTGGAGACTGAAACTCAAATAAAACAAGAGTATTTCTTACTTATTCTCTGTAAGAACTATAGTAGTTTAATTGTGGCTTGCCAGCCTGAGCTATCGGAATCAGAAAATTTAGCTGATAGTGAACTCAGTCAAACATTATTAGCTGTTTTTACCCTTGAGCAATCAGTAATTCGGCAGTTCTTAGAGGGGTTAAGCAAAGTTATTGGAACCACTACAGCAAAGCAACGCAGCCATTGGGAAACCCTTTTACCTGCCCCTCAAAGCTATAATCATACACTACTAACCCAGTTGTTGGTTAAACAAGTACAACGTACAGAAGAAATTGTTCAGGATACCCTGGCAACACAGCCAATCGGGGAGACTAACCCATCTCCCCCATCCCTGCCAGGGGTTACTGATCCGGTTGTGGTAGGGAAGAATTCCTTATCAAGGGTCGAGCCTTATATGAGTAATGAGATACTTCAGCGAGTGGCTCAGGAATTACGAACACCGATAACGAACATGAAAACTGCCCTGAAGCTGCTGGATGCCTCACACATGAAGCTCGCCCAACGCCAACGCTATATTGGGCTTCTTTATAAAGAATGCGATCGCTTAAATTCCTTAGTGGCTGGATTACTAGAACTGGTTCAGCTAGAGGGTGACCCCCAAACTGATCAAACTTGGCCGTTGCAGCTAGCAGAGATTGTTCCTGGTATTGTCAGCACCTATCAACCCCTTGCCCAAGAAAAAGGCATCCAGCTCGGCTACACCATTCCTGCCAATCTCCCCTCAGTCTTGTTTTCAGAGGTTGGCTTGAGGCATATCGTGATTAATCTATTGCACAACAGTTTAAAGTTTACTCCCGCTGGCGGTAAGGTTAGAGTACAGGCAACTCGTAAGGGCAAGTATGTTCAGCTGATATTTAGTGATACAGGTATTGGCATTGCTGAAAGTGACATACCTAAGATTTTTGACAGTTTTTATCGGGGTAGGTCAACACCTAGGGAAGACCTTGGTGCAGGGATAGGTTTAACCATTGTGCAACAATTATTACAACGGGGTGGTGGTTCGATTTCAGTAGTTAGTCGATTTGGGCAAGGCTCCCAATTTAAAGTCTTGCTACCAATTGCCTCTGAAACGTAAAAATCTGAAACCTAAAAAATCGTTGAGGTAATGGTCAACCAATCCCAGGGAGGGGTGTCTTAGCCAGGTCAGCTAACGGTAAAAATACTGTCATCACCTCACCCTGTTGGGGTCGTTGCTTAACAATTAGTTTACCACCCAACGCCTGGAATAGATTTTTGGTCACATTCAAATTCAAACTGATACTACCCGTTTCTGGCTGGAAAGTCAGCAGCTGACCAAGGGACTTCAATGTCGGGCAATGGTCGTCAGCGATTGTTTCCCGATTAATCTGAGACTGGAATTGTAACTTCAGCTGGTTTCCAGCAGGTGTAACCTGTAACTTGATATGACCCCCTGTTGGAATAGACCGGGTGAAATTTTCCATCAAGCCAGTTAGTACCTGATCTAACAAGGCGGGATGGCTGACCACTGTTGGCAACTGTTGCGGTAAGACTACATCTAGGGTTAAATTACGCCGCTGTGCTTGTTTTTGCCAGCGGGGGATGCTGTTGTGAAAAACCCGAGCCAGAGATATACAGGTCAGGCTAACAGGGGTTTGCTTGGCTGCTGTGGTTTCTAATTCTACTGCCCGGAAAATCAACTCCATGCGGTTGATTTGTTCGCTACACTCATGGTCAATAATTTCTATACGCCGCATGACTTCTGGAGGCAAGTCACGACGTCTAAGCAGTAGTTTAGTCAGGGTGTGAATTGTAGTTAGGGGTGTCCGAATTTCATGGGTCAGAGCTCGGAGCAGCTCAACGTCAGGTGTAGCTTCAGAATTTTCTTTTGGGTGAACAGCAGAGATTCTAGGAAAGCCTCGCGCTTCATTTTTCACCAATCGTTGCCAGTTAGGCTCGCTTCCTTTCTGTTTCTTGGCAAAGGGTGTACTAGAAGACCCATTTTGTGAGTGACTACCAGTTTTGACCGTATCCCTCTGATGCTGAGGTTGTCTTGGCTGAACCATTGTTGACTCGGATATTGTAACCGGTATAGTATGGCTCAGTTCTACTGAAGGCAGTTCTGGTAAATTTTTCAGAAGCCCACGACCAAAGTTCATTACAATGCGGTAATCGGGGGGCTTTGGCACAAATTTTTCCATTAAAGCTTCCAACTGCTTGAGATGATGAGAACTGCTCAGTAATAGTCTACGGTGCAGTGATGTCCAAACACGTTGGATATCTTCTGGGTCAAAGGAGAATTGAAAGCCTGGAACCCCAAAGTGGTCTTCTCCAGAGACCATGACTAAGCTAAAGTCTTTGGTAAACACTAAACAAAACTGCTCGTTAGCTAAGGGGTCTCCTGGAAACAGGGGTAACCTGTAGGTCGTATTTTCTACAAATGGAGTAGTCTCAGGTTGAGCCGGAGGTAGCTGGAAGGGCATAAAAGCCCAAGCATTCAAGGCGTCGTTCGTAAAAATCCCAGTCTCGAAACTTGCCAGTAGCTCTCGATCACTTAAGACTGGAGCAGGACCAGCTAGAATTAATCCTTGCTTCGACGAGTGTTCGGGATTATGGCTTGTTGATCGGTTGCCTGAAACCCCTGGCAACAGCAACTGTTCCAAGGTAGCGATCGCACTTTGCCATTCCCGTTGAGCTTTAGCTGCTGCTGCCCTATGCTTAGGGCTAGCCCCTTCTCTTGTCCTGTGACTGCTAGCACCTATTGAACAAGTTTCAATCACAGTTGCTTGCTCTGAGGAAAGAGCAACCTTGTCATCGCTTCCAATTAGTTCCTTTTGGGATAAAATTTCACTTATACTTGGTAATAACCACCTTGGAACCACAATCCACCCCCGATGCACAGCTAGTGCAGTAATTCAAACTATCAACTCCTTTGATAAAGATGGTAATGTGATTGCTGATAGTTTAAGGATCGTAGAACCGAACTTCTACGTAGCAATTCCCGTTAACCTAAGCATTGGAAACAAGGAGCTTAAACAGCAATTAACAGTTTGAATTAAGAATATCAAATTTTTCTGGCATTGTTAGAGTTAACAAGATACACCACCTATCTGCCTCTGTTTTGGTAAGCTAATAGCTAGCGGCTAAGAGCTAGCAGCTAACAGTTGGGGCAATTAATCAAAATATGGCAAAGATCGAGACCAGAACCGAACCCATGGTGATCAACATGGGTCCCCACCATCCCTCCATGCATGGCGTTCTCCGCTTAATTGTCACCCTGGATGGGGAGGATGTGATAGATTGCGAGCCGGTGATTGGCTACCTGCACCGAGGCATGGAGAAAATTGCCGAGAATCGCACTAACATTATGTATGTCCCTTACGTGAGCCGATGGGACTATGCAGCAGGGATGTTCAACGAGGCAATTACAGTCAATGCCCCAGAGAAATTAGCAGATATTCCGGTACCCAAACGTGCCAGCTACATCCGCGTGATCATGCTGGAGTTGAATCGGATTGCCAATCACCTGCTGTGGCTTGGACCATTCCTAGCAGATGTGGGTGCCCAAACCCCATTCTTCTACATCTTCCGGGAACGGGAGATGATTTATGACCTATGGGAAGCTGCCAGTGGACAACGGTTAATTAACAACAACTACTTCCGTATTGGTGGAGTTGCTGTTGACCTACCCTATGGATGGATAGATAAGTGCGAAGACTTCTGTGACTACTTTGACCCTAAAGTTGATGAGTACGAACGGTTAATCACCAACAACCCTATCTTCCGCCGCCGAGTTGAAGGTATCGGTACCATTAGTAGGGAAGAAGCGATTAACTGGGGACTTTCTGGCCCGATGCTACGAGGTTCTGGAGTCAAGTGGGACTTACGCAAAGTTGACCACTACGAATGCTATGACGACTTCGATTGGGAAGTACACTGGGAAACCGGGGGTGATTGTTTTGCCCGGTATGTGGTGCGGATTAGGGAAATGCGGGAGTCCGTTAAGATTATCCGTCAAGCCTTAAAAGGACTTCCCGGTGGTCCTTACGAAAACCTAGAAGCCAAGCGGATGGCAGAGGGTCGCAAATCCCAGTGGAACGACTTCGATTATCAGTTCATGGGCAAGAAAATTGCCCCTACTTTCAAGATTCCCAAGGGTGAACACTATGTCCGTCTTGAGTCTGGTAAAGGAGAACTAGGAATTTTCATTATTGGTGATGATAATGTCTTTCCTTGGCGTTGGAAGATTCGTCCACCCGATTTCAATAACTTACAGATTCTGCCCCATATCCTCACAGGAGTCAAAGTTGCCGATATTATGGCCATTCTCGGTAGTATTGACATTATTATGGGGTCAGTAGACCGTTAAAGTGGGTTAATGGTTCTAGGTAATAGGCTCAATGGCTCTAGGTTTTAAACTAACGGGGTTCTGGCAACGTTAGTTAGCTCCGCCTCAAGCACGGAAGCTCTCAACTAGCCGTCTTTTAGTATTAGCCGTCAGCTATCAGCCGTGAGCTTTTGGCTCACGCTACGCGAACAGCTATCAGCCGTCAGCCTTTAGTTTTGGTATTTGGTTGATAGCTGATAGCTTACCATTAGCCTCATATCTAGAAGTTAGGCAGCTAAGATTATCGGCTATTCCTCCTATTCTTTGCTAGACTAGGAGGAATTTTTGATTTGTTGTAAAACTGTGATGTTAAGACAGCATTTAGGGAATTCTAGGAATGTAGCTTCAAAGACTGAAGAGTAAATTTGCTGTCTATGAGTGAAAATCCCCCACCTATTAAAATATTACGTCAGCGCCATGTAGGCTGGGATAAGCCTACCGAGGAAAATCTCAAAACTATTAAAACTATTGAGTTGTTATGGCGGAATTTGTTCGAGGCAATTTTTGATCCCATTGAAGATAACTGGTTAGAGCATTGGCAAAAGCTATACACAACCATTCTAGAGGTTTGTTCTGATAACGAAGAGCGCCGCATTACTCTAGTCTACCTGGGCAATGTTAAGGATTTGACAAAAGAAGCTAGGGAATGGAAAATGTTGGTGACTTACCTTGAGAATACTAAAGACTGGGCTAGAAAATCGATTATTAGAGGCTCGTGAACTGTTAAATAAAATGGTAGAAATGATGCCGCTTCGCGTAAGCCACAGGCCCCGTCAAAATTATCTTTGATAAAGTAAAACCTGTAAAGTTCATCACAGCAAGACGCCTATCCCTTCTAAAAACGCTTTCGGGAATACTTTTGTGATCATATTGAGCGCTCCATTATGCGCTACCAGTAGCCAAGCTTGAGCTTAGTTATTGCTGCGTTCGCGTAGCGGCTCTTTCAGAGCATCGCAATCCTAATTAATTTGTGAACAAAAACCGGTTGTGATATTCTTCCCCCAACGCCGATCACCCCATCACCCTGTCTAAGCCTCTGGGTAAATTGTTAAGAAGAGTAAACTAAAGAAATAGTATCAAGTCCGGTTAATTACTTCCGAAATAGTCCCCGGATTTTTGGCTGTTCGCGCTTTGGCTTACAGGTAATTGTCAATTACCCATCAGCCAAAGCGCAAATAGTCATTACCCGATCAGGACTATGATGATTAGTCAACCGGATTTTATCTAACTATCTCAAGTGCTAGTTTTGTCAGGATTATAGAGCGCGTGAAAGTTTTTCAGACCCTGGAAGGGCAGCAACGCCAAAGTTTGCTGATTTTATTTACTGTTGCTCTGCTATTTTGGTCAAGCTTAACGTCTTTGTTGCCAACCCTGCCGCAATATATTGAAGACTTGGGTGGGACTAAGCAACAGGTCGGGCTAGTAATGGGTTGCTTTGCCATTGGTCTGTTGCTGTTTAGAAACCCACTGGGGCGTATGGCAGACCTGCGCAGTCGCAAGTTGGTAGTAATTATTGGTACTAGCGCTGTAGCTCTAGCGCCTTTGGGCTATCTATTTACCCAGTCGATTAGCCTGTTGATGGTGGTTCGAATGTTTCATGGCATCAGTATTGCAGCCTTTACCATCGGTTATCTGGCTCTAGTCACCGATTTGTCTCCTGTTGACAAGCGGGGTGAGTTAATTGGTTACATGAGTTTGGCAACATCGATTGGTTTAGGTCTCGGACCAGCGCTGGGGGGTTTTCTACAACAAGAGGTTAGCTACACTGTTTTATTCTTAGTGTCTGCAGCTCTAGGTGGGCTGGGTGTGCTGTTAGGGAGTCAGATTCGTGAACCAATTAGGCATGTTAGACCTGAGCAGGAACAATCAAAATCTTGGTTAAACTCGATTTGGCAGCTATGGGTCAAACTATGGCAGTTGTTAACCAGCCCTCCTCTTGGAATTCCAGCTTTGGTAATGCTGTTGTTCGGTATAGTATTTGGAACAAAAGTTAGCTTTGTCTCTCTGTTTATTCGAGAGACTGGTATTAATCTCAATCCAGGATTGTTTTTCACAGCTGCTGCGATCGCTAGTTTTGTGATTCGTGCATTAACTGGTCAGGCATCTGATCGGTATGGACGAGGACTTTTTATCACCGTTAGTGTGGTTTGCTATATCATCTCAATGTTGATGATTTCCCAGGCTGATACGGAAGTTGGATTTTTACTAGCTGGTTTATTAGAAGGAGCTGGCACTGGATTATTCATACCGATGATGACTGCTTTGATGACTGACCGCTCCTCTGCTGACGAACGGGGTCAGGTATTCGCTGTCTGCATTAGTGGGTTTGATTTAGGGATTGGCCTAGCTGGGCCGATCTTTGGTTATCTCGCCGACCTGTTAGGATATCAAGGAATTTTCTCCTGTGGTGCTGGTATAGCATTTTTGGCACTGATTATCTTTATGACCCAGTCCAACAAAAATCTATCCCGTTCCCTCAGATTTGCCATCGGTCGTGAACGGGATTTATATGCTATAGACACTAGGATGCCTTAGCTTAATGAACGGGCTAGGAGGGATTCGAACCCCCGACACCGTGGTCCGTAGCCACGTGCTCTAGTCCACTGAGCTACAAGCCCTTAACTTCTGCCACTTTTCTGTGGCTCAACAGTTACTTATCATAACACATAGATCAAAAATTTTGCAATACTCTTGTGGAAATCAATCGCTCTCTATCCCATCTCGATAGTCAAGGTCAAGCTCAGATGGTCGATGTTTCTGGCAAAGCGCTTACCAAACGTCAGGCACTAGCCGCTGCTCAGGTACGGATGAAAACCGCAACCTTCAACACCATCCAATCTGGTAATGCCCCCAAGGGTGATGTCTTAGGAACTGCTAGGCTGGCTGGGATTATGGCAGCAAAGCAAACTTCTCAACTGATTCCTCTGTGTCATCCCTTGCCCCTACACAAGATCGAAGTTCAAGTGGAACCTGACTCCCAACTACCGGGATACCAGATTCAGGCATCTGTGACTACTAAAGCTGAAACTGGTGTCGAAATGGAAGCACTAACAGCAGTTTCTGTTGCGGCTTTGACCCTTTACGATATGGCCAAAGCGTTGGAAAAGTCTATCGCGATTGAATCGATTCGCCTGTTGAGTAAAACCGGAGGTAAATCCGGGGATTACCAAATATCAGGCGATTGCTAAGTTAAGGAATGATCTCAAGTTAAGTTGGATCAGCACTTAGCACTGATCCACTCAGGCACTTAGTTACCCATTACCCTTTCAACAGGAAATCTATGGCTAAGATTAGGTTTCTCGCAAACGTGGCATCAGTTCCACGAGATTACAGGGGGAATTGCCCAAATCGAGTTGGTCTTTGATAATCTGCTCCCAACCTGTCCGACAAGCTCCAGAAGATCCTGGCAGACAAAAGATGTATGTTCCGTTAGCCACACCAGCCAGGGCACGAGATTGGATAGTAGAAGTCTTAATCTCTTGGTAGGAAATCATGCGGAAAATTTCACCAAAGCCCTGGATTTCCTTATCCAGGAGGGGTTGAATCGCTTCTGGTGTACCATCTCGACCTGTAACACCAGTTCCTCCTGTAGTCAACACTACCTGTACCGATTCATCAGCAATCCATCGGGAAACCACCTCACGGATTTTGTAGATGTTGTCTGGAACAATAACCTTTTCCGCTAAATGATGCCCCGCCTGGGTTAAACTCTCAACCAGCAACTTACCCGACTTATCCGTGGCTTCGGTACGGGAATCGGACACCGTCATCACTGCAATATTTAAAGGAACAAACTGTTTGGTTCGGATCATGTTCAATCCAACATTAGGTTCTAAAATTAAATTAACTGACTAGGGTTGGTATCAGACCAAGCCGTTACACAACTAAAAACTGACAAATATCTATGCCTCCTCGTTGGCCTCGTAAACCTGACCGACGTGATCCAGCCTACCGTCGTTTAGATGACCGCATGAACTTTGCTGTACATGTGGCAATTTTTGCTGCTTGTAATTCAGGAGTGTGGTTTTTCAGAACTATACAGTATGCTCAATGGACTTGGGCATACTGGTTTACTGGTCTGTGGGGATTGATTTTAGTAGGGCATGGGGTTTATATATTTGCGATCGCAAACTATACCCCCCTGCCTACTCAAGAACCTCCAACCGAATCCCCTCAAGGATGAAATCACCGAAGATAATTGTAGTAATTGATTTTCGGTTAACTGTTGACGGTTAACTGTTGACGGTTAACTGTTGACAGTTAACAGAAAGCCAGCAAATAAACTCCAGTCTTTTAATACAAGGTGATAAGCAAACTTTTTTGAGGGAAACTTTAAACTTTAAACCTTTAACTTTAAACCTTGGCCAAAGGCCACGCTACGCGAACAACTTTAAACCTTCCTTAGATATCCCAAAATGCAATTAATTAGAAACAGCTAATTACCATGGCTAATCCAACTTCTACAGAAGCAATTGAAACTCTCGCTGCTGAAATTGGCGACAAAGTATACATTGATGTAGCCAAGTGGCATCTTTACCTCAGGGATGCCCATCTACATACCACTTTGGCTGAACAATTTTATCCCCTACTAATCGGTAACACTAATACAATCACAGAAGACCAGATGATGCCAATCCTGCAAAGCATTTCTGTGAAGCTAGGTGGTGGTAAACGGCAAGTTCCCCTAGCAGATTTGCTACCCATGCAGTGTCAGATGGATCTAATCGATATTCTGGAAGAGTATCAAAGACAGCTGTAAGTATCTGAAAATAGGCAATTTTCAAATAACTAATCACTAACAACAAAAAATTGGGTAACTTTAACAGCTACCCAAATAATTCTGCTTGTTCTTGGTTCACCAAAACAGCAATGATTTTCCTGTTAAGCGTTAAAAACTAGGCAGTTACAGCTTTTTTCGCCACAGCACTTAACTCACCGTTGGCATACTTAGTTGCAAAAACATCGATAGTCGCTTGCTTGATCTTGCTAGCATTACCAGCAGTACCAAAGGCTTCGTAACGCTTCAAGCAAACCTGCTTCATATATTTGATAGAAGGCTTGAGGAAGTGACGGGGGTCAAAGTTAGAAGGATCTTTGGCAGCAGCTTCTCGGATAGCAGCAGTGATAGCCAAGCGGTTGTCGGTGTCAATGTTAACCTTACGAACACCGCTCTTAATACCCTTTTGAATTTCTTCAAGGGGTACACCATAGGTTTCAGGAATAGAACCACCGTACTGGTTGATCATGTCAAGCCACTCTTGAGGCACAGAGGAAGAACCGTGCATCACCAAGTGAGTGTTAGGCAAACGCTTATGAATTTCTTCAATGCGACTAATGGCAAGAATTTCTCCAGTCGGCTTGCGGGTGAACTTGTAAGCACCGTGGCTAGTACCAATAGCTACAGCTAGAGCATCAACTTGGGTGCGCTCAACAAATTCAACTGCTTCGTCGGGGTCGGTCAATAGTTGGTCGCGACTCAGAGTTCCTTCAAATCCGTGACCATCTTCTTTGTCACCTTTACCGGTTTCCAGTGAACCTAGGCAACCCAGTTCCCCTTCAACACTAACACCGATAGCATGGGCAACTTTTACTACTTCGGCAGTAACACTGACGTTGTAATCGAAGCTGGCTGGAGTCTTAGCATCAGCTTCCAAGGAGCCATCCATCATCACACTGGTGAAGCCGTTACGAATTGCCGAATAGCAGGTGGCTGGGCTATTGCCATGGTCTTGGTGCATGGCAATGGGAATATGAGGGTAGGATTCCACCGCTGCTGTGACCAGATGGCGGAGGAAGTTCTCACCTGCATATTTGCGGGCACCACGAGAAGCTTGTAAGATTACCGGACTATCCGCTTCTTCAGCAGCCTGCATGATAGACAGGATTTGTTCCATGTTGTTAACGTTGTATGCTGGAATCCCGTAGCCGTTCTCAGCTGCGTGATCCAACAGTAGCCGCATGGGTACAAGTGCCATATTATATTCCTCCTAACTTTGTTTGTTAGCTATTCCGGCGAGAAGCCTCACGTCTGACACTCCCTAGTGACTCGTGAACAGAATCGCCAGTCCAGACATGTCAATCTAGTTGCTTCTAGACAGCGATGCAGCGAGGTAGCGCGGTCTTGGGGGGAACCCCCATGAGCGACTACCAGTGCGGTCTTGGGGGGAACCCCCATGAGCGACTGCATCAAGACAGGTTAATTCTTTAGATAATCTTAAGATATTTTGCAGCTTTTATTCAAATTTCTTGATTAGATCATCTAGACAAAGCTGAGTCTATAAAACTGGACAAAAATTACCAAATCTATAAAATAATCCCCAAGTACCCCTGGGAAAAATCTGGATAAACAGTAAAGTATAGGTAGTTTTGCCAAGAGTTTTTAGAACAGGTCCTAACCTTTCTGATTGGAGCAATAATTTAAGGTTCCTTGGCGCAAGCGGGTTCTGACAAGCCCAGGAAGTATCCCTCTTAAAACACAGAGGTGCTCAAGTATCCCTGTTGTATCTAGTACCTCATAGTTACCTAGTACTTATTTAATAGTTACCTAGTACCTAATACCATTAGCCTCATATCTAGACGTATCAATAGATAAATAAGGCTAACTAACAGTTAGCTAACAATGGGTCGCCCGGGACTCGAACCCGGAACTAATCGGTTAAAAGCCGAGTACTCTACCATTGAGTTAGCGACCCGGTAAGCTTTTCTCAAACATACCTTTACTAAGAATATCACATTGATAAGGAAATGTCTAGGGAAATTTAGAAAAATTTCGCCGTTAGCCTCACCGATGTCTCACTACTCTCTCCGGGAGCTAAGTGAGTTAAATTTTCCCCAGTGTTAAGAGCGTTACGGGGAGCACTCCAAGGTTCAAGGCAATAAAAGTCCTTGCCTTGAACTGTCCAAAATACCAAGGTCGAGAAAACATCAGTGTAGGTCAATGCGATCGCTAATCCCCGTTCGGGATCAGTAACACTGGCCGTATTATTACTCAGTTGCCCAAACGCTACATCAATTTCATCACAGCTAAAATCAAAACTGCCAGTGAAAGGATGTACTGCTTGAGTTTGCTTCTCCTGATACTCCGATGCAGGAATATCAAACTCGAGTTTAGTTTTGTCAGACGTCAAGAAGTAGGGATGGAAACCTGTGGAAAAGGGCATCGGTTCAGCGGAATGATTAGTATAGCGCTGGTCAATGTCTAGGGTGTTGCCCTTTAATCGATAGGTAAAGGTAACTTCGAAGTCAAAGGGATAGACAGAGCGAGTTTGGTCATTACTCTTGAGGGTGAGAGTCAACACTGCCATGTCATTGGTTGCACTATCAGTCACCTGCCAAGGCAAATTACGGGCAAAGCCGTGTTGTTTGAGAGTATAGTCTTTGCCAAGGTATGTATAAGTATCATTAACTAAGTTTCCACAGATGGGGAAGAGGATGGGAATGCCACCCCGTACACTCAGATTGGGATCTTTAAAGCGTTCCGCATCAAGATAAAAAATCTCCTGACCTTGGATATTCCACCGAGTGACAATGCCACCCCGTTCAGGAACCACTTCTAATCGAGACTGGGCATTGTGGTCAGTGAGAATGTAAGTTTCGTATTGGTCTTGACTGCGTACGATCTCAAACACTGGCTTTTCTCCCTTACGATTTAAAATCAGCTTTATCTATTGAGCGCCTGACCACTTTTAGTCACAGCAAGAGGCTATTTTTGAGTGACTCTGACTGCGACCGATGGCAGGTTGGCAGGTTGGCAGTTTTTTTTCCCAAATTCATGCTTAGTGCCAAGCACGTACAGGGATTAGTATGTCACAATGATGGGTATGTGGAACCTGTAGACACCTACCAAAATGCTTGCTCCTTGAACCAGAAGGCTTTAGCCGAGCCGACGTTTATCAGCAGTAGGGTTTCTCCTGCTGTATCCTATAAATAGCCAAGTCGGTGACAAACCTGACAGCTAAGAAGACTAAGGGGAACGGCACAGCTCTTTTTGAGCCAAGTTCGTTAGTAGTGTGTTTAAAGCGCCACAAAGCGTGTGAGTAAAATCCTACTGTCAACGTTGCTAGTACCCGGTTTTTAACCCCATGAGCAACATTCGCTCACAATCCCCTATTTTTAACTTGGGGGGGTTTTCGGATTCTTACTCCATTGCCGTCGATAGCAATACTAGTGGAATCTAAGTTTCCAAATAACTATATAGTAACCATACCCCCAAACACCATCTCTGAAAGACTACAGCACCATTGCTGGCAAGCAGCAGAAATGGGCCCGCGGAGGTATAGGATACTGAATTAAATCAATTAAGGGATGTAGCGCCGACCTGAGGGGGTTTCCCAAATTCGCGTTCTGCATCAAGACAATGCATAAAAACAATCCATAAAAAACTAATCAATCACACGAGCAGGGTTGATAAACTCAAACTCGCTTCTAATGCATGCCTTACTCTCAAGCAATGAACATAAAAGACTATTAAGCTATTTTAATCTTTAACAAGGAATAGACAAACCCGCTTAATTCCATGTTAAGTTAACCAAACATGATTTCAAGCCAACCCCTACCCTTTAGGGCTGGGGATACGAGGAGTGAGCTACAATTATTGCTAATCCTTTAAATACTTGGAATCTATTTTTGCTGCTGATGGCGGCTCGACTACTCAAGTAAATGGTATTTCAGTCGCCAAAGCCAACAAAAAAAAGATCTGGAGTATTCCTACTCTGGTGGCTCAGGTTTATTTTAGCCTTCAATTCTATCTCATCATCCCAATGATGGAGAGAATCCCGCCAATTCTATTCGTGGGAAGTATGTCAAAATAAAGTTGTTTCTAGAGAAACCCAACCGCTTACTTCACCAGTAAAACCAAGAGTTATCTGCAACAGGAGAAGCCGAATATGCTACACCGCAAGATTTATCAACTCTGCTGCGATGGTCGTGAGGTCTGCGTTTTCTTGCGGGATCAGCAACGTTGGATTGAACACGCCCGCATTGTTGATATCGAGGGAGATTTAGTCACAATTCGTTATGAAACAGACGAAGAGGATGAGATCAGTTCCTGGGAAGAAATGGTCCGCTTGGAAAGCATAGGCTCTGTCAGTCACAAGCTAGCTTCTGTTTTCCGAGGTAATGTTGATCCGATAGTCTCTGATGATTGTCCGGAGGCTGAACAAATTCACCCCCGCTCCCAAGACTTAAATCAGGACTAGATTATTCATTGTTAATGGACAACCAACCGTTAAGGGTGAGTAAAAGCTAATCGAAAATGTCGCAGAGTCTACCAAAAACTCTTATTATTTGTTAGACTTAAATTAGGGTAACACCGAAAGCGATTATTATGTAACTTAAATTAAAGCCGAAAACCAAGGGTTTAATAGTTGCGCTTAGATCCCGGTGTTATAACTTTTTTGACATTTTTATGGCGCTCGCGGGATATTCCTGAGAGCTTTGGGAGATACCCCCTGGATGCGAAAGCATCTTGCCTTGGCGGACGAGGGTCTATCTTGGTAGACTTTGGTAGCTAAAAAGTATCGGAAAATTGATAACTCACAACTAGCTAGCAATTTTCCCTTAACTATTCGTTACTCAAGGGGTTCTATCCGTTCAAAAACTGGACAGTACCCCTCCAGTGTTACTTTAAAACCATAGAGAGCTGAGGCTGGATTCCAGCAGCGCTGCCCTCTTTGGTACAGACAATTACCACAACACTCGATATTAATTGGTATCTTGGCTCTGCCCCCTTGTTTGAGTAGTTCTCGTTGTGACAATCCCCGCAAGACCAGTTCTTCTCCTTGCCAGCGGGCTTCTACTAAACCAGTATCAGCGAAATTTTGCCAACGAGGATCCGTTGCGATCGCCCTTGAAAGAGTGATATAGACAAGTGTATCTAATTCATGCAACTCTCCTTCATAGTTTGTTTCCGTTGGTAGAGCTGGTCTGATAAAGGTCTCACCAATGGGAAGTTCTACCAGTGTTCCTGCTGCTGGCGTATGGAGGTGATATCGATTTTGTAACTCTTCCAAACCAGCAAGATCAGCTAGGTAGGTAGGAGAACCGTGAACAAAAATCACATGTTGAGGTCGAAGATTATGAATCAACTGGGTGGTGCCCAGACAATCCCCATGTTGAGCCAGCAGATAAGTTTCAACCTTAAGCCATCCGTAGTCATCCATTAGATCCTCCAAAGATTTAAGATGTTCCGGTTGCAGGACAACCCAAGAACGGTTCTCTTGCTGCGAGTACTCCCTCCAATCTATGTTTAAGTCAGTGAGGATAATACAGGGAGATTTACCGATAGCATCTCGCTGCTGGGGATCTAACCGCCGCACCCGAGGACGTACCCGCTCATCCCAAAACAAGGCTTGATGTCTGGCAAAATTTTGTACTGAGCTGGGAAAGTGAGACAGCAGTTCTAAGTAAGCATTACAACCATCAGCCACGGTTCCATTGACCCAAATATCAAGGTCGCGTCCTGTAAAGTTGTGATGAGAGCGCAGGAGCATCAGGATTTCTTGACCTAGGCCTAAGGTAGGCACTGGCAAGACAACTGAGTTATTGGTAGCAATGGCCTGCTCAATACGCTCTACTAGTTGATTTTCTTGTTGCCGCCGATGGGGATGTCGAGCAGTGCCATAACTGCCTTCTACAATTACCACATCCGGCTGTGTCCCCCTGAGCGATTCAAGGGATAATCCCTCCACCAGCCGTGAGTTAGACAGGAAAAAGTCACCGGTGTAAAGCAGTCGGTAAGTTCGATGGCGAGTTGTGTAAGTGAGTAAAAATGCTGCTGCTCCTGGCAAGTGTCCAGCTGGGAACAATTGAGCAGTGAGTCCCTCACAGAATTCTACAGGGGTAGCCCACGGGAGAGCTTGACAAAATGGGAGAATATCCTCAGGAGGCAGTTCTGGCCAGTTGAGTAGTAATAGTTGAGTCGTTACCTCACTGGCGTAGATTGGTAATTGTGGAAAAGTTTGGTGAAGAGCCAGCAATCCCTGACTATGGTCTGAGTGAGCGTGGCTACACAGGACTAAATCTGCTGGTGGTATCCCATCGATCTGTAGGGGGGAAATGTCTTCTAATCCACAATCAAGGAGAATGCGGTGTGGCCCCATCTGCACCAACAAACAAACCCCTTCTGCACCATGACCAACACCGTAAGGAAAGCAGGTTAATCGGTCATCCTGATCAGAGGATGCTACTGGGCGTTGATTGCTCATGAGCTTCAACTTAAATTTTAGCTAATCTGGCTCCGTTAACCCACGTCTTACTAATCAGGGAAGGGTGAATGATTAAGCCTTGGAAGAGGCAGACAGCATCGGCGATCGCCAACGGAAAATAAGGTGGAACTATTTTTACTAAGGCTGCATCTTCCTTGAACGGAAAATTCAACGGATTCTTCCCCAGTCAAAACAAACGTGGTAGAGTTGTCACTCCGTAGCAATTTAGAGGGGTTTGTATGCTGGATATACCCTATAGGTCACTCTGGAGTCTATGAAAATCCCACACCCTACCCCTTAGGGTGGGTGTGGGTAGTTCTCAACTAGTTTCCCTTCTTTCGAGGTCAGAGTCAAGAGAGAGGGGATAAGGGCTGCCAACAACATCACCACAGTAGGGAGTTAAGTAGGCATGGACTGGCAAAGTCCCTCTAAGTGAGGATTTTAATTTTTTGACACTCCCCATCCCTAGAAGGCAGGGGCTTGGGAAAACCCCCGTGAGCCCCCTTACACTCCCCGCTCTAAGGCCTTTGGCCACGCTTCGCGATCGGTCAGCATCTAGCCTTTAGCCTCTGCTGTGATGCTAGATGCATGGGTTTTTCCAAGGCTAAACGATGAAGGCTTTTTTAAAGCTCAGCAGCTGACAGCTAAAGTAAATACTGGAAGCTTAGTGTGCAGAGCCGTTGCCGTGATAATCGTCTGAATCATAAAATCCGTTCTTAGTCCCAAAAAACAGGCACAAAGCAGTAAAAGCAATTGTTAGTACCACTAAAACCAGTTTTACTTCCATTTTCTTAATAACTCCTCATGGCTGTCAGAAAAAACCGTCAGGTTCATTGTAACTCCCTCTTTCGTCGAGAAACTACCTCAATCCCCTGCCTAAGCTGTCACGTACTTAATTTTTGGGTTGAGGCTGATGGGGAGATGGGGAAATGGAGGTGGGGAGAGGGTTTCATGGTTTGTTTGATGAACAGATTCAATTTAGATGCGTGTTAGCTTAAAAGCCATGGCTACTGTAATCTTATTATATTGCTATATGATTATATTTAATTAATTAGAGCGAGTATGGTATTATTTCTATCGGTGTGTTTGTTGGGGTTTAAACGCCAAAGTAATAGTCAGCTTAGAAAAAATGGCAAGTACAAAGTACCAGCTTAGTGAGTACAGCTTAGTGAGTACAGCTTAGGGAGTAGCAGCTTAGTGCGATCGCTATCGGTAGTAACTTAGGTAAATTACGCACTATCTTAGAAGCTGCTAATCGCGAACCTATACCAAATTCAAGGTTTTTCCCTACCAGACCGTTCTAGTTTGCCTAAAGCTGCACCATTTCAAACCACCACAACCAGATCATCTCAATTACTGCTCTAGCCGGTTGAAGTTTTATATGAAAGAAATCTATAAAATTAAGCGTCGCCAATTACTTAAACTTAGCTCGATAACTCTTGGTAGTAGTGTTTTGGCAGCTTGTAATAATCAAACCTCTACACCATTAACTACAGAAAAAAAAGGTAAATTAGATAAAATAAAATTTGCTTTGGGGTGGAAAGCTGAAGCAGAATACGGTGGTTTTTATCAGGCTGCCGCTACTGGAATTTATCAAAACTATGACCTAGATGTTATTATACAACCAACAGGTCCTCAGAGCAATCCTACCCAATTATTACTGGGAGGAGTAGTTGATTTAAGTATGGGACAGGCTGTTGATGCTATTAGAGCAGTGCAACAAGGTATTCCCAAAATTACTGTAGCAAGTATCTTCCAAAAAGCAATACGAATTCTCTTGGCTCATCCAGGGGTAGGCAATGACTCTCTAGCACAATTAAAAGGTAAACCGATTTTTGTTGCTCCTGGAGCCATCACAACCTATTGGCCCCTACTCAAGGCAAAATACGGTTTTACAGATGACCAGAAACGCCCCTATAACTTTAATGTTAGCCCTTTCTTAGTAGATAAAAATTCAGCCCAACAGGGAATTTTGACCTCTGAACCTTACATTATAGAAAAACAAGGAGGCTTTAAGCCCAATATATTACCCTTAGCAGAGGCTGGTTATAATCCCTATAGTTTCACCATTGAAACCACGAAGAAACTCGTTGAAACTAACCCCGACCTGGTTCAGCGATTTGTTGATGCCTCAATCAAAGGATGGTATAGCTATCTAGAGAATCCCGAACCAGCCAATGAGCTGATCAAAAAAGATAATCCAGAGATGAAGGATGACCTCATTGCCTATGGTCTGGATAAGCTTAAAGACTATGGTATTATCATCTCTGGCGATGCCGAAAAACTTGGCATTGGGGCAATGACCGATGAACGTTGGGAAAGTTTGTTCAATGAGTTAGTTACGGTTGGTGTACTTGATGCAAAGACTGATTACAAACAAGCCTACACCTTGGAATTTGTCAATAAAGGAGTAGATTTTTATACAAAAAATTAGTTAACATTATATATTAGTTATATACATGTTAATATCCAAGTTAATTAGATATTGTTATTATAGATTAATTTATATCTAGTCTTGCCAAGCCAGATTGATAAGTTCAAATATTAACCGATTCTTAAGCAATGATTATACCTCTTGCAAAAGTAGTTTTATGATACTGTTTTTATAAATTTTTTTCCGCTGTTACCTGTTACCGACTTCTGCAAGAAGTCTATTGCTAATAACTGACAATAGATGAACCAAAAACCAGCTATTTCTCTTACCCATGTCAACAAAACTTTTGACAATGGTACTGTAGCCCTAAAAGACCTAAATCTCAACATCAATAAGTCCGAATTCATCAGTCTGGTAGGACCATCGGGATGTGGTAAGAGTACCCTGCTACGCATCATTGCTGGACTAAGCACTATGAGTTCGGGAAACATAGAATGGAGCGATCGCGCCCACCAAAAGGAGATAGCTTTTGTCTTCCAAGAAGCAGCACTAATGCCTTGGGCAACGGTAATGGGAAATGTTCGTTTGCCTCTTAAATTGGCTAGGGTCTCTAAAAAAGTTGCTGATAATGCTATCAAAGAAGCGCTCCAATTAGTTGGACTGGAAAGTTTTGCCCAATCCTATCCCCGTCAACTCTCCGGTGGCATGAAAATGCGAGTCTCTATTGCCAGAGCTCTGGTTACTTCTCCCAAGGTATTGCTGATGGATGAGCCGTTTGGAGCTTTGGATGATATAACTCGTACTAAGCTTAACCTGGAGTTACTTGATTTGTGGAGTAAGAAACACTGGACTGTGGTTTTTGTGACTCACAATATTTATGAAGCCGTATATCTATCCAATCGGGTGGTAGTAATGGCAGCTCGTCCAGGTCGAGTAGTGGCGGATATAACTATTGATGAACCATCACCACGTAACGAACAGTTTCGTACATCCTTAGTTTATACAAAATATTGTCAGAAGGTGGCTGAGCAGTTGTCAAAAGGGATGAATTATGAGTGATAATTTATAAATTATTATTTAGACATAACTGATAAATTATGATTATCAAAAATATGACTATAAATTTTACAGCTATAATTTTACAGCTATATTAAACGGTATATAATAATTTTATTTATGAAAAAAAATAAAGCATTCGTTCTGGCAAAGCTAAAATTGAAACGTTTGCTATCTATCGATATTATAGCCCCTGTGGCAGTGGGAATCCTGGTGTTGATGGTGTGGGATATCTCTGTTCGAGTGACTAGTACGCCCTCCTATATATTACCAGGTCCTTTGCTGATTATCAAGGTATTAATTAGGGACTGGAACAGTTTATTTCAGCCATTGCTGATCACCATAAAAATCACTGTAGCGGCCTTTATAACAGCAGCAGTTTCAGGATTGCTAATTGCCATGTTAATGGCTCAGAGTAAGTGGATTGAAAAAAGCTTATATCCCTATGCAGTCGTTCTGCAAACAATGCCTATTGCTGCGATCGCGCCTTTAATTATTATTTGGCTGAGGAACAATACCTTTGCTGCTTTGGTAATTTGTGCTTGGATTGTAGCATTCTTCCCGATTATTTCTAATACGACTTTTGGTTTAAATAGTATCGATTCCAACTTAAGTGACCTGTTCCGGCTTTACAAAGCATCTCGCTGGCAGACAATGCTGTATCTGCGATTACCAAGTGCTTTACCCTATTTTTTAGCTGCATTACGTATTAGTGGTGGATTAGCCTTAATCGGAGCAGTAGTAGCTGAGTTTGTTGCCGGTACAGGCGGTGCTAATTCAGGAATTGCTTATCAAATGCTAATTGCTGGCTACAATCTCGAAATTCCCCGGATGTTTGCTGCTTTGTTTATGATTAGTAGTCTAGGTATCTTGATTTTTGTAATCTTGACCACCTTATCCAACTTGGTTCTGGGGCAATGGCATGAAAGTTCTATCACCAGAGATAATTGATCTGATAATTAATAGTGATAATTAATAGGCAACCAGCTATGAACCTGAATCTTTTCAGTGATTTAATTTCGATAGAGTCAGAAAACTATGCCTGAGAAAAATAAACCCCTAGTCAGCATTATTATTCCAGCATACCAAGCCGAAAATACAATCGCGCAAGCTATCAAAAGCCTTATAGGACAGACCTATTCAAACTGGGAGGTGGCGATCGGTTCCGACGATGGAGTAGACTATTTATCCTTGCTATCTTGCCAAGGTATTAACGATCCACGATTGAAACAAGCATTTACAGGAGGGTGTGGCAGTGGAGACGGTCTCGCCCGCAACACAGCGGTAGCAATTTCTACTGGGGAGGTGATTGCCAACCTAGATGCTGATGATGCCTATGAACCAAACCGTCTAGCAGAAATGGTTCCTCTGGCCATGACCTATGGTGCTGCAATCGACAACACTGGCGTGTACAACACTGACCTAATTATGTACAAGTGTCCCTTCCGCGATCGCACCACGGTTACCTTTGCTACGGCGGACGACATCCTCAAACCTCGTGTGCCTTTTTTCCCAGTTTTCCGCCGGAAATTTTTGGGTCGAGGTTGGACTAAAGTTCCCTTTGCTGCGGACGTTATGTTCAATCTTGAGCTGTTAAGCCGAGTTGGAAAGATAGCAATCCATCCTCAGCCCCTTTACCAATACTACAAGCGTGAGAATTCTATGACGCAATCAGCGACAGCTTTTGAAAGTGCCGAACTAGCCTATCATAAAATTTTGGCACTGCTGGATGCTGGGGAACTTGATCTTACTGAAGATATCCGCAGCGCAGCCATAGAGGAGTTCTCCCAAAATCTACGCCTCAATCGTGTGTTCCGTCAGTATATGCAGTCGGGACGCTGCCAAAATCTTGAGGAATTTCTCGATATGACTGAGAACGGACATGCTGACTGGCTCAAGTCTGAATTGGAAATGGAACAATTGTAATTTATCAATTCCTAATTCTCAATGCAATGGGGAAGCTTGACAAACCCAGACGCAATCGCGAAAAATATCCTATCTTTTAATATGATTTTATAGTTAAGATGGTTCAGGAATTTTTCCATAACTTTATCAGTAATTGTATCAGTCATTATGGATAAAACGGAATCATCTATTTTCCCGATAAAGTTCAGGTGCCATCCCCTTAAAAATTTCTGCCACCCCAACTCACTGAGAAAGTGACTATGGTGAAAAATACGGTTAAAAATACAGAGGCGATCGCCCCGCCAGCTATTTAAGTAAATATACTAAATATATTGACCACCATCCAGCGTAATCGTGCTACCCGTTAGAAAATCTTGTTCGAGTAAAAACAGGGCGCTGTCCGTCACTACTTTGGTATTTCCAGGGATTTTTAATGGAATAAACTTACGGGCATAATTTTCCATAAAGGCTTGAGGGTCTGGGTCACCTGGAGGTTCGAGAATTTGTCCCAGCGCTAAACCATTTACTGTAATGCGGGGGGCTAATTCCAATGCCATAATTTTTGTCATATCCCACAAGCCCCGTTTGGTAATTCGATAGGCAAAATGGTTAGTATCTGGCTTGGCAATACCAGCATCGTTAATATTAATAATTTTGCCATTCCTATTTTGGGGAAGTTGCTTGGCAAACCCTTGACTGAGTTGGAAGGGGGCACGAAGGTTAATGGCAAAAATTTTATCCCACAGAGCGACATCAGTCTGGGCAAATAGATCTTCTTCTGGGAAGATAGAAGCGCTATTAATCAGGATGTCGATTTTTCCAAAGGTTTCAACTGCTTGAGGGATAATAGTGTCTGTGGCCACGGGGTCGGCGAGATTAGCGGAGTAGGTAATAGCTCGCACTCCCAAGGACTCTGCTTCGGCTTTGACTTCAGCAGCTGCACCAGCAGAGCGTCCGTAATGAATAAAGACATCGCACCCAGCTTTAGCAAGAGCGATAACAAGAGCACGCCCTACCCGAATGCCCCCCCCAGTTATAAGGGCCACTTTTCCCCTTAAGTCCATTGTGTTACTTAGATGATTTCTATTATCAAACCAGAAAACAAGCTTTCTGACCAAAAACAGGAGACCACAAGCCCCAAGTTTCTAATTTACCTTCCGCACTGTGAAGTGCATAAGGTATATCATGAGTAAGTTAACACAAACAAGGAGGTAAAGCAAGCATGTTGGTACTGGCATACAAGGCTGTAGTCAAAAAAACTCAAGCTAAAGCAATAGATGAAGCTATTCGGACATCTCAATTTGTGCGCAATAAAGTACTTAGATACTGGCTCGACCATCCCGGTGTTCCTAAGAAAAAGCAACACCGCGTACAATACTCGATTAGGTAGTGAATATGGGTTTTCCAAATACCTGAACAGTCATAATACAGCCGAGAAAGATATTAAAGGCTCCCAACGCAAAATTTACAAAAAGAAGAAGGGGTTATCGGGTACGAAAAAAGCTCGTGAAGTTTATGCTCCCAAGCATGATTGAGTAACAATAAAAAGGAATGAACACACCAAGAGACGCTTCCCGTAACGGCGTTGCCAGAAACGTGCTTGAAACTAGAATCCCCAGCCTTCTAGGCATGGGGAGTCTCAAAAACCCCCATACAATAGAACAGGTAATGGGTTAACCCACTTTGGGAAGGGTGAATCTTCTCGTCAATGCAACATAAGTGATAATCAGTCCCATTGAGGCGTGGTCTAAAGCTGCTGTGTCAACCGATGAAGGTCGATGGTCTATAACTCTGGAAAATTGGTAACCACAAAGCTTTCATTGAGCGCGATCGCTCTTGGCAGTAACCTGGGTGACTCTCGTGCCATCCTAGAAGCTGCCCTCAGAAAACTCGACCAAACCCTAGGCGTTACCGTAAAATTGTGCTCTAGTTGGTATAAAACTGCACCAGTTGGACCGCCACAACCTGATTATCTCAATGGTTGTGCCCTTTTGGAGGTGCAACTAAGTCCCCAGAAATTGCTAGAGACTCTGCTAGGAATTGAACAAGAGTTTGGTAGAGTCCGTCAGGAACATTGGGGACCACGAACCCTAGACCTAGATTTACTTTTATTTGATGATTTGATTCTACAGACACCTGAGCTCCAAATCCCTCACCCGCGTATGAGACAGAGAGCTTTTGTGCTAGTGCCCTTGGTAGAAATTGCTCCTGATTGGGTAGAACCAGTCTCGGGACAGAGTATTTTTCAACTGGTTCAAAAGCTAGACTGTTCTGGAGTTAAGTTGTTGTCTGATACTTCGCTAGTAGGTTTTACCAAGTAATTGCCGCTCTGAGAAACCTACAAAAATCAGTAAAATCTATCTAGGATTAATTGAGGCAATATTGCCAAATAAAAATTCTATATGTGGCAGACTTAATCAATTTGCCTTTGCAGATAATCCTCAATCAACACGCGAGTATAGGTATTGAGGGGATACTCCATTGCCTGTTGGGGAGTCACCCATACCCATTCCTCAATTTCTTCGTTGGGGGTTATCGTTTCCCTAGCAGAGAATGCATAGTAGTTGACCATAATGAAATGGGCTTCTCGGACAAAGTTAGAGTCTAGCACCGCTTCTTGTAACAACCCAAAGCTCACTTGGGTTAACTCTAGACCAACTTCTTCTCGAAACTCCCTTAGAAGTGCCGATTCTAGGGTTTCGCCCCATTCTACTTTACCTCCCGGTACACCCCATAAACCCTTCCACTTAGTAGTTTTTACAATTAACACTCTTCTACTAGGATTCACAACAAGTGCCCCTACAGTAGTCAAGGGAAACTGCTTCTGCACGGATACTGGTTTGATTGTGGTTTTATTTGGTGTGCTTTTATTTGGCATCGCTTTGCTTAGCTGATCCTTCCCCAGTCTTATGTAACACATCGATAGATTTTAAATTAGTCTCCTATTACCAGAAAACCAATATTGCTTATGGCTAAAATTGTCTCATACTTTTAACTATTCAACGTGATTTCGATAGAACTCAGGTGTCGGTATATTTAATGATATTCGAGCCATAAGCCATGAGTTATTATCATTGATAAAATCAATTTTTTCGATAATATAATACAGAATTTAACGACGTTAAATTCTGTATTATAACCAATAATTATGAATTCTTATCCTGACTCCTGACTACTGTCTCATGGATTGGAGTCAAAACTTCTTAATTTCTGTCATCGAACTCAGGTTAAGATCATATTCATCACACCAATACCGCCAACTAGTAGGGAAATACCAGCAATCGCTGCCAACATCAGCGCTGCCAAAATAAGCGTCAATGCTCCTGTGAGGGTATTGACAATTTCCAAGACATCTTTCTGGCTCTGGACACCAAAATTATCTTCACCATTAATTTTGTGCCTAAGCCGCAATAGATTTTCAATCGCTCACCAACCGATTGTTCTACTTCAGGTCTAGTTCCGAAATAAATTGCCCCTTGGCTACCTCAAAGCTACGAACTGAAAGAAACTCCCGAGTAGTTCCCATAAGCTGGGAATTACTATTTCGGTTACGGTAGGTGATTAACTGCCGATTGTTAATTTCGGGAGTCACTTCAGTAATAGTCCGGACTTGGTTAGCGATCGCTTTAGCATCTCCCCAAACTAACGTCTTAGTTGACACTCCCCGTCTATGGGCGAGCAGGGAGTGTCAACTAAGACATTATTGTGTTGGGAGAGGGGTTGCTATGGGACGTCGCTCAATGACCTGGTCGATTAAACCATAGTCCTTAGCCTCAGTCGCTGACATAAAGAAATCCCGCTCGGTATCCTCCTGAATCTTTTCCAGTGGCTGACCGGTATGTTCTGCTAAATAATTGTTTAGCTGCTGCTTGTGGTACAGGATTTCTTTTGCTTGGATTTCTATATCGCTTGCCTGTCCCTGTGCTCCTCCCAGTGGCTGATGAATCATAATCCGGGAGTGAGGCAAGCTCATGCGTTTACCCTTAGCACCAGCACTGAGTAAGAAAGCCCCCATACTAGCTGCTAGTCCAACACAGATAGTGCATACGTCCGGAGCAACTTGATTCATCGTATCGAAAATGCCCATGCCCGCAGTCACTGAACCGCCAGGAGAGTTGATGTACAGGTAAATATCTTTTTCCTGGTCATCGGCTTCTAGAAAGAGTAATTGGGCAACCACTAAGTTAGCTAAGTCAGAATCAACCTGTTGTCCGAGGAATACAATGCGCTCTCGCAACAAACGAGAGTAAATGTCAAAGGCACGTTCGCCACGACCGGATTGCTCGATAACTGTAGGAATCATAAAAAATAAGCGTGAAATTTGCAAACCCCGTGTATGGGCGACTGGGGAGGAAAAACAAAGGACAAGGGCGGTTAAAACCGTCTTGGATCAATGTGGGGAGAACAGATGCAGTTCATACCCGTTCCTGTTAACAGCCTTCATAGCCTATCGAAGCAGAACCTCATGTTTGCCTCGCGGCTTGTTATCGGTAGGTACTATCCTGTCAGAATGTAGAATGCGCGAATTTAGAATGCGCGAATTTAGAATTTAAAATTCTTCATTCTTCAGATGGCACTGTCTGACCCCTTGTAGGACTGTTTAACGATCTGGTTAATCAGCTTCGGACTGGCATTCCATCCTAAGGTAGGAACTTTCACCCTTGCCGATAACGTAGACTTCCCATAACGTACAGCAGGTCTTAGGCTGGTCAGCTATCTTGCTTGACATGGCTAGGGAGTGCTGTCTAGGCAAGAGTGGGGGGCTGACCCAAGGTGGCTGCTAGATTGGTTTTTCTTTACATTGTAGCGACTAGCAAACTCTTGCTTTGGTTCTAATCTCGGCTACCCCTAATCTATTAAATTACACAGAATGATTTAGGATCAACCCTTTGCACTGTGCCAGTCACTGAGGCGGAACATATAACTTGGCACTTATATGGTTGCTTAAATAAACTGGTAGAGTTAATTCCCTTCACGGGTGTATCAATTTTTAGAAAGTTCGTATCTCAGTCAAGTAGCATCGTTTCCGATTGTTTCACCAAGACTAAATATTAGGAATGAGGAGTGTGGCTCGTGTTTAAGAAAGTTTTTCAGGCGCTTACTATCACAATATTGCTTAACTTACTAGTTAGTATTAGTCCACCAGATCCTCAACAGTCTGATGGTTTACCACAGTTACAGGAAACCCCAAAAGTTTTATCAACTTTACTATAGCACCACCAGACATGATTGATTAGTCATTAGTCATTAAACTTTCGAGGTCTTAATTAGTTCCATCTATGGATGGAACTAAGAAACTTGTAGACTAATGACTCAATCATCCAAGGGCAATCGGAGTCATGGAATAAGTTAATCCCCAGGAAAACCCAATCTAACTAAGGCATTGTGAATCCCATTTGACACTCCCCGCCCGCTTATGGACGGGGATTCTTGCTTCACTGAGGGGACTTGTTTAACCAGGCCGGAGCCAGGAAAAATAGGGGTCCCCTCTCCACAAGCGTATTTGGTCTCTAACCTAGGTTTCGGTGTGCCCCACCGTACCTTTACTTTTTTTTTAGAGATAGATACTTTTTTATATCTAAATTTTTCATAGACGTTATAGTCGTTAGACCAAATTACGCAATACGTATCTAATACATATTTTTTACGTTGTCTACTTATGATTAGATCATACCTATCTACATATTAGTTTATTACTTATACTTTTATTATAGCACACAAAAGGAAAAGCCGTCGTTCGCGTAGCGTGGCCAAAGGCCAACGAAGGACGGGGCTTTAAACCCAAATCTTTTGGTAACTAACTCAATAGCAATGGCCGTTAGTCACCAATTTATCCTATCATTCCAGATGTGAAATTCCACACCCACCCATTGCTGAGCCATGAAATTTAGTCTTTTAATAGAACACCTGGGTAGTACAGGGTCTTTGTGCCATAGCCTGAATAGCGATACAGAGCTTAACCCTGAAATTACCGGAGTTGCTCCCATCGATAAAGCCACCCCAGGCACTCTCAGTTATATTGAGGGACCCAAGTTTGCCCACATGGTAGAAAAAACCCAGGCGAGTGCCTTAATTTTGTCTCTGGATGAAGCATTACAGGCAAAAGCGACAGAAAGAGGTATTGCTTGGGTAGGGACATCTGAACCGAGATTGCTATTTGCTCATGCGATCGCATGTTTCTATCAACCCTTTCAACCAGCACGAGTCATCCACCCCAGTGCAGTGATTGACCCAGATGCTCAGTTAGGAAAAGATGTCTATATTGGACCTTTCGTCGTAATTTTAGCAGGGGTAAAGATTGGCAATCAGGTTTGTATCCATCCTAATGTAGTAATATATCCTGAAGTAGACATAGGCGATCGCACTGTTCTACATGCCAACTGCACTATTCATGAACGAAGCCGCATTGGTAACGATTGTGTAATTCATAGTGGTGCAGTCATTGGTGCTGAAGGGTTTGGCTTTGTGCCAACCCCCCAAGGGTGGTATAAAATGCAACAGTCTGGCTACACGGTCTTAGAAGATGGGGTGGAAGTTGGCTGTAACAGCACTATTGACCGTCCAGCGGTTGGGGAAACCCGCATTGGACGCAACACTAAATTAGATAATTTGGTACATATTGGTCACGGCTCCGAGGTGGGACAAAACTGTGCCTTGGCAGCCCAAGTCGGATTATCTGGAGGAGTCAAAGTGGGTAATCAAGTGCTGCTGGCGGGTCAGGTAGGAATTGCGAATCAAGTGAAAGTTGGGGATGGAGCAATTGTGACCGCTAAATCCGGAATCCACAAAGATGTAGAACCCGGAAGTGTAGTGTCTGGCTATCCTGCTATTTCCAACAAACTCTGGCTAAAAATATCTGCCATCTACAATCGGCTTCCAGAAATGTATAAAATATTAAAACAACTTGAGCGAAACTTTAAATATAAAAAATAAATAGGAAAACTTTAAAAAAGCTGAACAATCTTTGCTGTTCCTTTTGCTCTGATTTGGTAACAGTAAGGAATTAAACTGAATTGAACAGATTCCTTTACAAAATATTTACATTGGAAGCTTAGTGACAAATCAAAACTCTAATTTTAATTTTTAAAGGTTATAGTTAATCGTTTCTTCTCGGAAACTTAATGAATAAATATCCAAATATAAATATCTTGTAAAGATTACCTAGATACATTGACTTTTCATGAAACAACCGTGTAAAAATTTACACAATACGTTGATGATTCATTAGACGATCATCAAACTGATCAGATTAATCAGGGTGTTAATACGGTTGGTGCTCATGTCAAAAGTTAAGATTGCCTCTGATTTTTCTGGAATCATCGTCGTTTCAACTTTTAGCGTTCTAGAAAAATTAATTTTATGTCCACGTCTCAAATGCCAAAACAGTCCACCTTAAGAAAAGAAATCAACTATCTGGTTGATTCGTCTAGTTTTTATAGTGCTGAGCAACCAGTTAAACTAGTTAATGGTGGCTTTGAAGAAGGACTCAAAGGGTGGCAAAAGCTAGGACCAGGTGGGATCAAAAGAGCCAGTTTTGGCATTACTCCAACAGAGGGAGAAAAGCAACTTTTACTCAGAACTAGCAATACCGAAGTCACCAGAACAGGTCAGCCAAAAGCCCCATCAGTCTCTAAACTGGAAGAGTTTTTATACCTGTCCACAGGAACTCTCGATTGTATTGCCCAGAAAATTTTAGACACCGTTGGCATATGTGGTACTTCTAGCAAGGTAGTCAGAGGTGCTGCTATCCAACAAATTATTACCCCTGGTCTTGGTGATACCTTAAGCTTTGATTGGAATTTTCTCACCAATGAAGACGTGGGAGATGAGGCTATTGTTGCCGACTTCGCTTTCGTTTGCCTTAGTTCTCCCAAGTCCCAAATTGTCTATGAATTGGCTAACCCCATCTTAGGAGTTTTTAGTCAAGCACCGAACAACTTTTACCACCAAACTGGATTTAAAACATTTACTCATACCTTCACTACACCTGGAACCTACAGCCTAGGCTTTGGTGTTGTGAATGAATTGAGTCATCAAACTCAGTCTGGACTAATCATTGACAATGTTAAGCTAACCAGCGCTACTGTTGATGATCCGGCTTCAGTACTCAGTCTGCTTTCAGTAGCCTCTTTTAAGGAAGCTTAAATAGGAATTAGGCACTCAAGCTATATGTAGAGCTATATCTAGAAATGAGTTGATTTGGTTAAACTCTATCTATAGATATTAGACCAGAGATATTAGACCAGAGATATTAGACCAGAGATTAGACCTCCTCAGGGCATAAATCTTGTTAAAGCTTAATCCTTAGTAGCAAATCAACCCACCAAGGAGTAGAAATTAACTCATCCAGGCTAGCCAGTACTTCGGTGCTATGAATTGCTGGTCTTACACCAAGGAATATTTTCCGTAGAATGCCTTCTGGATCAATGATATAGGTATGGCGTAGGGACATAATACCTAACCAAGAACCATAAGCCTTGCTGACAGAGCCATCGGTGTCAGCTAAAAGTGGGAACTGTAAACCCTCTGAGTCACAAAACTCGGCGTGAGAATCGACATCATCCACGCTCACCCCTAGGATCTGCACATTTCTCTTTATGTATTTGGGCAAATCTTGCTGAAATCGCTGAGCTTCCAAGGTGCAACCACTAGTAAAGTCTTTGGGATAGAAATAAAGTACAACCCAATGACCTTGATAATCCGAGAGGGACACCTGACCCTTACCAGTATTAGTTGGTAGGGTGAACTCGGGTGCGGGTTTATTGAGAGGAAGTTGTTTGCCACCGAGAGCATGGGCAGGGTTGGGAAAATTTATCCAAGCTAGCAAAACGATAAAGCTAGCCAACAGACTGCTGAGAAATGCGCGACGAGAGATCATGATGAAAACAGGAAATTATGCTTCACATAAGTTTACATCATTGATGAACTAAGACTTTATACACAATTCATCCCGGTTGGCTATGCAGATAATTGACATTTAGCCAATAATTTGTTACATTTTTTAATATAAACGGGCTACACAGAGTAAATTAGCGGAGCAAAGAACAATGTCCAATCAAGAGTCTAACGAAGCCAAATTCGGTTTCACCTCTAAAGCAGAAAACTTAAATGGTCGTCTAGCTATGATCGGTTTCATCGCTGCTTTAGTCACAGAATATATTACTGGTCAAGGTGTACTACACTTTTTGGGCTTAATGTAGTTCCCAATAGTTAGTTAAATTTGTCAATCTCAATAAATAGCTGGAGTTCAACACTAGAACTCCAGCTTTCTTATGTGTTTTTAGCTGATTCCATAGTTTGTTCTACGGAATGTCAGCTAAAATATCAAAACGGTGCGACCCCGTAATTTAATTCTTCAAACGGAAAGCGCACCGGAACTGATTTCTGGATAGGAATTGGGGTAAGGAATGTGATACAATGCCTGTTTGAATACTTATCATGTTTGGTTGATAGCCAAGTGAAAATTGAAAATTAAAAGTTGTTAGGTGTCAATTGACAATTAACATGCATGGCACCAACCGTATTATATGTGATTAACCAGACTTCATAGTGACTCCCTATTCCCCACCCAGTAGATACAGCGATAACAGAAAACCCTGATTGCTATCAAGCAGCAGGGTTTTCTATCGGATATATTCCTTGAGAATGCTATTGCGATTTGGATGGCGTAGTTTGCGAAGGGCTTTAGCTTCAATTTGTCGAATCCGTTCCCGCGTCACGTTAAAGATTTGGCCAATTTCTTCCAAAGTCTTCATCCGTCCATCATCTAATCCATAGCGTAGACGCAGTACGTCACGTTCCCGGGGACTAAGGGTATCAAGGACACTTTCTAGATCTTCCCGGAGTAGATTTTTGGAAACCTGATCTTCTGGGGTTTCACCATCGGCTTCAATAAAGTCTCCCAAGCGAGAGTCTTCTTCTTTACCAATAGGTGTTTCTAAGGAGATGGGAAGTTGAGCTGATTTGGCAATGAATCGCAACTTCTCGATGGTCATTTCCATCCGATCTGCAATTTCCTCTTCTGTGGGCTTGCGACCCATTTCTTGAGAAAGAAGTTTAGTGGTTTTCTTAATCCGCGAGATGGTTTCATAAAGGTGAACGGGTAAGCGGATAGTCCGGGACTGGTCAGCAATAGCACGAGTAATAGCTTGACGAATCCACCAGGTAGCATAGGTGGAAAACTTGTAGCCTTTTTCGTGGTCAAATTTTTCCGCAGCCCGGATTAAACCTAGAGAACCTTCTTGAATCAAGTCTTGGAATGAGAGTCCTCGATTCATGTATTTTTTGGCAATGGAAACCACCAAACGGAGGTTAGACTGCACCATTTTTTCCTTAGCCCGCCGACCGACGTGTAAGCGGTAACGGAAAGCTGGCAGCTCCATATCGACCTCTGTTGCCCATTCCCGATCTCCAGGTTCCCGCTCTAACTCATCAGACAAGCGCTCCCGCACTCGTTCTAATTCCAATAAATCAGCTATTTTACGGGCTAATTCAATTTCTTCATCAGCTCTGAGTAGACGAATCCTGCCAATTTCCTGCAAATAGAGGCGAATTGAATCTTCTGTATAGTGCTTCTTTTTGCTTTGGGTTCGGCGACGGTTAGATCGCCCCTTACCAGGCTTAGTATTTTCCTCGTCCGGTTGAGCGTCCACCAAATCATCTCGGTTCACGTCATCCTCAATCAAGACTTCTAAATCGCTCTGAGGTTGAGCGATTGTTGCGAGTAATTCATTTGCCTGGGTCATGTTTTTTCCTCATGCTCCTTCAGTTTCAGACCAGTAGATGATGTCCGTTGATCTACTTAAGATAGCTTAGTCAGTGAGAACCTTGTTTGTTGCACCCTATGGTGGGTCGAATCGCTTCAGCCGTAGGAATTAGATCGACTCTATTTCCTTGGACTTAACTTGCAGTGAATCTACTATCCATTTAAGTGTTAATACTGAATTTTGGGAAGACTTTTTGATTGTAGCCTTATTTACAAAATTTTGCCCTAGTGTTTATCTGAAAAATTTAGCTTATTTATCTGGTCAAAAGCTTTGAGAAAGTGTAGCAATAACTACCCACTTTCCCTTATGCCTAGAATATAGTCACTATTTTAGTACTAATGTTCTATAAAACCCGACAGTTGGACTTCACTACGTTAATTAACTTGTCCTGTATGATAACCATTGACAAGCTCTGGGTCTAGGTAATGATTATTTTGCATTACTCTTGTAACACATAAACCTAACCAATGTAGTAAGACCCTAAGTGAAAGTACTGCCAAGTAAGTTCATTTAACCAGCTCCTAATTCCCTATTCCTGCGTAACAGAATGGTGAACCAGGGCATCGGAAATACTCCAGAGAAAGACGATCTCAACATTGGGTAGGGGAAGCAACTCTCCTCGTCCGATAGAGCTAGTGGTTGATCATTATTTTAATTTCTAATTTCAATTTTTACGTTTTGCTCATTCTTTTTAAAATTTATCAGATTAGCTGAGCACTACATATAGCGTCAAGCTCGATATTCTACTCTATATGAAGTATATAGAGTAGGTAATTGAACCCGAGTAGTTCACTACAGGAGTTCCGGAGATGGAAAACCGGAAGCGTCTAGCAAAGCAGTTTTTCTAGGAGTTTACGGTGCAGTGAGCGAGAAAACCGTAAGTCAATTAACAAAACTACTAATTTTCCTGCCATAGCTGGTTAATACTAACAAAGTTGTAACCTTGGTGCAATAGCTGAGGAATTAACTCACCCGTAGTTTCAACCACATCTTGTCCTCCATAATAACCATCATGTAAGACGATCAGGGAACCGTTTTGAACCTGCTTTAGGACTCGCTCCACGATTATACTGACACCAGGACGTTTCCAGTCTTCTGGGACAACACTCCACATTACTGATCTATAGTTCCACTGGTGCAGTATATTCAAGGTTCGGGGCGTAAATAATCCGTTAGGGGGACGAACATCTTTTACCTTGTCTGGGTGAATCTGACAAGCTTGAGCGATCGCGTCTTGGGTAAGGAGCAAACTCTGCTTAAGGGCATCCCGTTTTAGAAAGGGAAAAGACTGATGGTAATATCCATGGAGTCCCAACCAGTGACCTTGTTGGTAAACCTCTCTGGCGACACTGGGTGCTTGGTTTACGCAAACGCCCAACCAGAAAAAACTTGCTCTGACTTGGTAGCGGTTTAAGACTTGCAGTAACTTGGGAGTGTAGTGTGGATGGGGTCCATCATCGAAGGTCAGTGCGATCGCAGGTGAATCCCTTGGTCCTGACCACAGGCAATTGGGAAAGGCAGGTTTGAGAATTTGGTACAGAATAGGGTATAGGGGAGCAAATTGCATTTAGTCGTAAGTTTGGATGGGGTGGAGTGAATTTGACTAGTTTCCATGTCCTACTTGATCGCATTTTGCGGCGTCGCCAGATGATCTTGATGTTGATCGGCTTTTGTGTAGCAGTAGCGCTTAGCAGTTGTAACACTGTGATTATTACTGAGTATGAAGCTACAGCACTTACCACCTTAACCTGGCGAGTTGAGTATTCTATTAATTCAACAACTGATAGAGATCCCGATGTTGAGGAGTTTGCTTCCAAGTCCGTAGTCAACCGCAATGGTGAGAAACCAGAAGGTGCTGTAACAGGACCTGATGACAAGGGCTTATGGTGGCCAGTTGTCCCACCAAAACCAACCATTGATGAGGTAGAACAGCGTCAGCCACTTCATCATAAGCCTAGCAAGCCAGAGCTGTTGCGTACAGTTAAATACAATATCACCTATAAAGAGGGGGCACAGACAGTTACACTACCTACTAACTATGACGTTTACCGGCAAGTTGCTAGAGCCTATCCTTACCGGAAACCTCTAAGGCTTACCCTGGGAATCAATGATGCTTCGGTGGAAAAAGCTGATACTAAGTGAGGTCAACAAATGATGACAATGGCTCCCTTGCGTGTGCGCGATGGTGGGGTGTATGGCATCAATTCTTAGTTCAATTCACCCCATCACTCGTGATTAATTTACTCTGACATTAATCACACTGGCGTTGAAGTTATAATCTCTACCTTCTAACTCTACTGGGGTACCAATTTTAATCTTGCTATTGCCCAGGACTACTCCATCTTTAGTGATTGTTGCTTTACCACCTAAGGTTAATAACATATTAATCCCATAAAAGCTAGGTCTGGGATCTGGTAGTTCTTTGATAGAGCCATCTGGTTGTGGCACCAGGACACTTCTACGCAGAATTTTGACGGATTTGACGTCAACCTGACCATAGGGTTGCTTACGAATCACAATATTAGTCTTCTTGGTCTCCTCCAACTGATTGACCAACACCTCTGGTTCAAGCAAGCTTAACCCCCGGACAATAACATCTACTTCTACTGGTTTGGTGCTATTGAGTTGGGCAACGGAACCAGACTCACCAGGAAAGAAGAAAATTCCTACAACTACCAACAAAATCACCAAGGCAGCACCGAAGTCGATAATGCTCACCTTGCCAAACAAACGTCCTTTAGAATCTACAATAGCCATAAACTTGGTTAGGTGTTGTTGTGAAAATTGTATAGTGTAAAGATAACTGCTTAAGGTTCGCTCGCTATAGCTTGAATGGCTAAGGGGGTTCTAACCTAGTTATAAAGCGCTCCTCTTAAAGCAGGTCGGCTGTAAACTGCTTTTGATGTAGCTAATACCTCATAACTAATACCTATAATTAAAGTTATCCATAACTGGTGAGTGAGAATAACAAACACCAGGTTCGTCTGTGGAACATATTACCCTATTTGGGGTTCAACCATAACGAGGAATGCTACTGGTCAGTAATTATGGCAGACAACTCCTAGTAGAGAGTTGACTTATGATGTTAAAGACAAGGCTCCTCTACAGCAAGCCATGGCTGCAAACCCTTTTTCCACTGGAACAAGGGATAATAGCTAAAATAATCTCTTTTCGCTTTAATAATTTATAATTTTGCTATGTTCAGCAATATATTATCGATTTACTCCCGTTATCGACGTCGTTTGTTGTATCCGTTAATCAGCATCCTTCTATCCCTGACTCTGGTGGTGGGAACAGCTCAGGTTGCCCAAGGGGTTCCCTGGTTAGAGCTGCTGTTGCGTGGTATTCAGATTATCCAGTTATCTAATATGTCTGATCAACAGGAAGTCCAAATTGGTCAGCAAATTAATCAGCAACTTGTTGGAAAGCAATTTAAGCTCTATCGCAATCGGGAAATTAATCGCTATGTTGATCAAATTGGTCAGCGACTAGCTAAAAGCAGCGAACGCCCAAATATTAACTATACATTCCAGGTGGTCGATGATGCTAATATTAATGCCTTCGCTACTATGGGAGGATTTGTTTATATTAACACGGGTTTAATCGCAGCAGCAGACAATGAAGCTCAACTGGCAAGTGTAATGGCTCATGAGATTGGTCATATCGTAGGTCGTCATAGTATCCAGCAAATTAAGCAAGCCGCGATCGCTAGAGGTTTAGCAGAAGCGGCTGGAGTTGATAGCAACACGATGGTTAATCTGGGTGTGGAATTAGCACTACGTCGTCCCAACAGTCGTCAGCATGAATTTGAAGCGGATCAACTAGGTATCAAGAACTTAAAACAAGCAGGCTATGCTCCGATAGGATCAGTAGACTTTATGAAAAAACTCCTCAAGCAAAGAGGCTTTATTCCAGGGTTTTTGAGTACTCATCCGTCAACAGCAGACCGAATTGATTCCTTGGAGCAGTCTATCGATTCAAATCGTGCTTATGTTGGTGATGGATTAAACAATCGGGCTTACAAAAACAAAACTCGTGTAGTCGTCCGCAACCAGAAAAAAGCTGCCCTCAAAAGGACAACAGGTCGTGGAGGGCGAGTGCTCAGATAAGCACAGCTAGCTCAAGAGCAGAAAGCTTGCTCAATAGTCTTTTTGTTAACCTATATCACCGTTAAGAGGTACTCAACACTTGACGTCGGCATATTTTACTAGGCTCTATCTTGGTCACGGCTTCTTCCAAGGGGAATTGGCGAACATCACCCCGAAAGACGTTAACTTGATAAACAAGATTATTGGTAATGTCTAGACCCGTCATCCAACCACTTTTGGGATGATAAGCACCAGTGTCTATATCTAGCCAACCACAACCTTGGGCTATCGTACCGGGAGCCACTCCTGGTAAGGTAAAAGTCATGGTATGACCCGTGATGATCAGCTTGTCGAGAAAGTAAGGTTCACGCATGCTGTGAAATTCATCCCGAATCCAACAAAATTGCTCAACGGTTTGCTCCTCGATGCTCATGCGAGGATTAACCCCGGCATGAACTAGCCAGGTATCTCCTAAATCAATGTAGGTTGGCAGTGTTTTGATCCAATCTAGATGATCTTGAGAGACTTTTCCGCCATAGCTGTTGATAGTAGTTTCACCACCACTATATAGCCAGGCTTGTCGTGTTGAGTTAGGGACTGAATTGTTACCGATAATTTCTAGTAACATCAGCTCATGATTACCTAATAAACAGGGGTGAGCGTTTTGCTTGACAAATTCCAGAACCTGAGAACTCATCGGTCCTCGATCAATCAAGTCTCCGAGAAAATAAACGGTGTCGTCACTAGTGGGTGCGATCGCATCCAATAAGGCCATAAGAGGATTATAGTGACCATGAACGTCACCGATAACAATACGACGGTGGGTCATTACTTTACTTATCCAAATTTAATTGCGTTAAATATCAGGTAGACCCCTTCATATAAAATTTAAGGTTAATGGCTTTAGGCATCAGAGTTCTAGCTTATATGGCTAAGGGGTTTATGACCAGCCTATGAAGCACCCCTCCTCAAGCACAGACGCTATCAACTGCTTTTGTTGTACCTAATACCTAATACCATGAGCCTCATACCTATTTATAGATTGATGCACCGATTCTTTCAGAGTGGTCTTCCTTTTAAGAGATTTGCTATTCCTGAATAGAGTCGTTAAGTGTAATAGTTTGAGGAATAGGCTCAAGTAGTTAGTTTAACTTGTCTTCTAAGTGTCTATGTGTAGTATCTATGTAAATTTATCATGAACTACCCGGATTGGCTACGGGTAAGTCGGGGTTTCCGACACAACTTGTTGCTACAAAAGCGGCTATTGAACCCAGTTTTTGAAGGGATTACACCTGCCCCTTAACAAGACGGGGATTGACACAATTCAGTTAAAATTAATAGCATCGCCTACCGATACCAAAGCCTGTATGCAATGAACCAGGCAACTACTTTGATGTGAGCAAAAAGCGTGTCTTCTTCTGGTCTGCCTTTGATTAATACCCTCAAACAACCTACTAGCCAGGCTTGGATCGAGCAAGCCCTTGCAAACCTTGATGTTATTTTACTTGACCATTCCCATTGTGAACGTAAAGCGGCTGGAGTAGCACTGAATTTAATGTTTCGCTACCCATCCTACAGTAAACTGGTGCGTCAGCTGACAGTCATTGCCCGTGAGGAACTAGAACATTTCGAGCAAGTTAACCAGTGGCTAGAAAGACGTAGCATTCCCTTAGGTCCGCTTTCTTCACCACCCTATGGAGCTGGATTGAAAGCTCAGATTCGCCGAAACGAACCAGAACGGTTTTTGGATTCTTTACTAGTTGCTGGACTGATCGAAGCTCGTTCTCACGAACGTTTGGCATTACTAGCAACTCACTGTTGTGATCCATCTTTAGCAAAATTTTATCGTAGCTTGATGGCATCTGAGGCTCGTCACTATGGTGTTTACTGGGTACTGGCTGATACCTATTTTGAGCGAGTACTGGTAGCTCAGCGGTTGGATGAGTTAGCAGTTAAAGAAAGTGAGTTGCTGGTTACCCTTTACCCAGAACCAAGAATTCACAGTTAGCAGCCAATATGCTCAAAGAAGCAGCCAAACTATACCAGAGCAGCGGCGATCAACCAGAAACTGGTGTGGAAACCAATCGGTGCGTTCGCGTAGCGGCGACCTAGGAGCATCGCGTTTAAGTTAAGTCATTGGTTTGCGCTTGATCAAAAATGCTCTCAAGCCAGCTGCCTGAGCACCCTGATAGTCTTCTTTAAAACTATCACCAATATGAAAAGCCTCCTGAGCACTACAGTGATGTTTTTGTAAAGCAGCAGCAAAAATCTGTGGATCAGGCTTGGCAAAGCCAGTTTGGGTAGAAATTGTGATGGAGGAGAAAAATTCTTCTAATTTTAGAGCTTTTAAGACAAGATGGAGACGGGAATCAAAATTTGAGACGACACCCAACTCAATACCAATATGCCGCCATGCTTTCAGCGCTGGGATAACATCCGGATAGATGAACCAAGGTTTAGCAGTAGCAAAGTGGGCATAGAGTTCATCAAAAAAATCAATGAAGTCGGTGAACTGGTCAAGTACACCAACTTGTTCAAAGGTACGGGAGGCAATCACCCACCACCATTCAAATTCTCGCTGGGGAATTTCTTCAGGATCTGTTTCTGGAAAAACCGCTGGTTCTGCTGAGGCGAAGGCTTTGACAAAGGCTTCGTTCAAAGCTGAAGCAGGTACTGTAACACCAAATTGATTAGCGATCGCACTATAAACTTCCCCTACACTCCCTTGAACACCAAATAGTGTACCGACAGCATCTAGAAAAATTACTCGCGGTTTTTCCATGGTTAATGGTTAATTGTTAATGGTTAATTGTTCATTTAATTTCAATTTTCCATTTTCCTGTATGTATGTCTTTATGTTCCAGACAGCAGATCAGTTAATGGTCGAGTCATCCAGTTCATGCCAACTTTCAGTTGGTGCTCTATAGTTGGCATCCGATAAAGATAGGCAAGTCGGCGCACTATGTGGGCTAAAGGACCATCCAGCTTCACACCTAAACCAGTAAGAGTTGCATTGTCTTTCCCCAAAGTCATCATCTCTCCCAACTGCTGGTAACGGAAGGGCAGCAGGGGACGCCCAGTTAAAGAAGCCCAGACATTCCAACCCACATAATCGGCTTGCTGAAAAGCGGATTGAGCTGTATTGGGAACTGGTTGATTATCAGCATCTTGGCAATCGGCTAGATCACCTAGGGCAAAAATTTCGGGATGGTCAACCACTTGTAACCTTTGGCTGGTGATCAGCTGACCACGGTGGTTTTGTTTGAGCGGAAGCGATCGCACAACTGGTGTGACTCTTGTCCCTACTGTCCACAGCACCAAATCTACCGGAATAGTATCCACCTGTCCTTTATACAACAGAGAAATGGTTTCAGGTCCAATGGACTCAACACTGGTTTCCAAATCAATCCAGACCTTCTGTTCATTCAAAGCTTTGCGTGCTGCTTCCCGGTTAAAGTCCGTTGATGTTCTTAGAATCACATCACCGAGTTCAATCAACCGCAACCTTCCGCGCTCTCCCAACCGTTCGGCTAGATGGCAAGCTAGTTCCACACCAGAGTAACCTGCACCAACTATAGCGATCCGGATTTTATCTGTATCGGATTCTTCCAAAATCCGTAACCGTTCTTCCAGGTGATAGGCATCAGTAATAGTTCGGAACGGGATAGCATACTCAGCCACCCCAGGCACCTGCTCTAGAGGGGTTTCTCCACCTAGGGCTAACACCAGGCGATCATACTGAAATTCCGCTCCAGTCTGTAGCTGTACCTGCTGCTGTTCTACATCAATGCCTGCTACCGCTGCCTGAGTAAACCGTACACCTGTGTTTGCTAACAATTCTTCATAGGGTGGAGCAATTTCCCAGGTTTGTAGTTCGCTGGTGATCAGTTCATACAACAGCGGTGAAAATAAGAACCGATCATTTTGATCAACTAAGACAATTTCTGGTTGTTGGGGCTTTTCCCAAGGCAGCTGGCTTAAGCGTAGGGCTGTATAGAGACCCCCAAAGCCTCCACCGAGAAGGCAGATTCGGGCTGGTTGTTTAGTCATGGTTGATTGAATCGGGGATGTCCTATTAGGGGAACTTCTTTTAGCATAGCAAGGCGATTACAACAGGGTAGCTGGGTTTCACCTCCCCCAAAGTTAATACCAATTCTTCAAAGTAGGACTACAGATGCAGATGGAGAGATCGGGAGTGTCGGGAGTGTCGAGAGTGTTGCGAATGTCGGTAGATGGCAAGATTAAATTGATCTATAGCCCTAATGCGCCAGAATTGGGATATAAGCGTGAAAATGATTTCAATTTTTATTTTCTAGTTTCTATTTTTTAACTGTTTTATCCTGATCAACCACGCTCTACCTTGAATATTGATTGATGTAACTGTTGCTTTAGACAACAGCTAGAAGCATTGTTTTGAGCGAAGCCAAATGAAAAGTTTTCAACACTATCTAGCTCCTGTTGCGATTGCAGCAATTGTCGTTGGTTTCAGTAGCTATGGTTTGGTGAGTGATAACAATCCTGGTTCCCAGAAAACTCCTGTAGGGAATCTATCTCCTGAACCAGCCACCGAGGCTAGCTCTAGCACTGGTGTAGTACCCACTAATACTAGTCTACCTAACATTACTCTACCTACGGAAACAATTCAACCAGAAACCAAGGATGCTAAGGTCGGGCTTGAGGCTACACTCAGCCAAGGGAGTAATAATAGCAATCAAGCTAACCCAGTAATTCTTAATGTCTATCGGGCTGACAGTCAGTGTCAGTCTCTGGTGTCTGAACAGGTAAGTGTACCAGTAGGAAATTCAGTAAATACAGTTATAGGAAAAGTTTTAGAGACTGGTAACTCCAGTGACTTTAATGTATCGGGATACCGTGTCAAGGTCAATGCCAATACTGGCGTGGCTACCGTCGATTTGCGCCTATCACCAGATTCCCAGCGGCAGTTTGTCTCCCTCTCCACTTGTGAGCAATTTGCCCTTTTCGGTAGTTTGCGTAAAACTCTTACTGCTAACTCTCAGTTGAATATTAAAGATGTTCGCTTCACAGAGCAAGGAGAAGATATTTATCTTTGAACTGTTCGATAAAACTTACACAAAACGTCAGTTTATGACGCTTTCAGAGGCAAACCCCATCTAAATACCAAAACCCTTATCCAGTAAGGATTTCATCAATTGATAAAAACCCGGACTCGATTCTCTTGGTGCGCGTTCACCCTTGTCGGGAAACCCAACCGGGGTCGCACCGCCGCTGAAATCCTCACCCCGCCAGCATGTACAAAAATAAGATTGGTTTGCCCTGCCCTGTGTGCTCATCCGACGCCGAAGCTACTGCTTTCGGATCTCGGATGAATTGCGGCGGAAGCTCAGGAATGGATATTTTTGTTTGTCGAGAGCAATCTGGTTTTGTTTAGATTTGTCCAAGTTTTTATGAGAAGTATCCTTCAACAAAGGTCTTGCTTGTGCAAGACCCACTGTGATTAGCCTAAACGCAATCTGCTGTACTTGTTCTACTGGTAGTTTCAGCTGCTTTGCGATCGCTTTGAGAGAAACTTTGCCTGTTGTATAATTCCACACTTTGCATTCTAAAACGTTGAGTCGATAATGGGATTGGGGTGGATCGCAGATGGTACTGACTAAACCCCAATCAGGGTCAGGCAATTGCTCAGCCAAAGCCTCCCAGTGCTGCAGTTCCCTTAACCCGATCAATGTTGCTTCTGTTGCTGGTATACTTAAACCGGTCATTTCCAGGGTTGGGATCGGCACGTTCTGCTCGAATTTAAATCGACCATCTTTGAGTTCAAACAAAGGACACACTTGCCGTTGTATTTGAATCTGAAACAACCATTTTAGTTGTGCAGTTTGTAAAATACCTTGACTTTGGAGGTATAAACCCAGTGGCTGATTGGGAGTACATGACTGAGCGAGTTTATTGACTATACTGTGTTTAACCCACTGATGTTGAGCAATCAGGACAATTAAACCCTGATGGTCTAATCGATTAGCTGCTGCCACAATCCGACCCTGATACACCCAAATGTGATGAACTGGTCGCCGGTATCCAGAAACTCTGGGTAAGGCAGTAATTCTCAGAGGTTGTCTGAGAAGTCTCATTTGCTACATATAAGCCCCCGTGGGTCCCCCAATTTTGGGGGACTTTTACCAGCAAATAGATTCTTGTTCCCCCCAGAATTGGGGGGCTAGGGGGGCAAAATTCAGTATCAAAAAACTTTTCAGATATCCTCTCAGCCAACCAGTTTTCTTTCCTTTCTCTAAAAACTGAAAAAGTTCTGGCAAGTATAAGTCGCTTAGGTAACCATTAAGGGACATGTCGGGTAATTAAAACCAAGAGAGCACCTTGAGAGTGTCAACTATGAGTGACAATAAATTATATAGTGTTAGATGGTTTGTGCGGCAAAATCCAAGTTTTAGCTCAACCGCGATCAGCCCCACGTGTCACCTTGGGCGTTGGCTTTTGTTGACTAAAGCCGAGAGTTCTTAGGACAAGGATAAGAGGTAGGTTAGCCATCGCTCCGGGCTTTCCAGGTAGGGAAACAACCTTTGATCACTCAGCCCCTCATAAATCCCAGACAAAGGTTGTTTTTTTTATCGGAGCAAAGATGTTGTACTATAATAGTATGGGTTTGACCATTTCGACAAAGAGCTAAGTTGGAATTAGATAAATTCAATCCTGGATTGAGGCTAGATTATTAGAATAGTTGTTTTCAATACTTGGAAACATACCTCAAAAAGCAGGAGCTGTTGAGTTTAAATAGAACTCTTCCTCTACGTCTGAAATCATTTCTTATCGAGATAAGTTCCAAAGAAATGATTTTAGTATTCAAGACTAGTTTTATATTGCATTATTCTAGACTAGTTTGATTAATAATTCCAGCTTTGGATTAACGGTGATATCAACTGAGCAATCAACTAAAGCGCGAGCAATTCTGAAAATTTTACCAACTCTAAAACGCGCTCTGAGGGAATACAGTTGTGTTGACCTCCATAATTAAGAGTACCTTTAAGTAGTACCTTTAAGTAGTACCTTTAAGGAAGTTTTGATCCCGTTTAAAAAGGGATCATAAGACGACACTTGACCGTCAGTTCAATGTAGATAGGTCACATAAGTTGCTAACCAATAAGGGCACTTCTTATACTAAACCGGTTGTAATTAGTCTAAAAGCAACTTGTTGCACTTTTTCTACTGGTACTCTCAGTTGCCTTGCAATTCTCTTGAGAGAAACATTGCCATTGGTGTACTCCCAAACTTGCCACTCTATAGAGTCCAAACTGTATTTAGGTTGACCACCGTTGATACTGACCAAACCGCCATTCGGGTCAGGTAATTTATCTGCCAGAGCTTCCCAGTTGCGGAGCGATCGCAATCCCTTCAACATAGCTATTTTTGTTGGCATACTCAAACCCGTCATTTCTCGTGTTGGTATGGGTACATTCTGTTCAAATTTAAACTGACCATCTCGGAGCTGAAACAAAGCACAAACATGCTGTAGAATTTGCATTCGAAATAGCTGTTTTAATTGGTCACCCTGTAAAGCACCCTGAGTTTTAAGACATAAACCCAGAGGTTTATCTATGGCACACAGCTGAGCTAACTTAGCAATTACCCGTTCGCTAACCCCGCAGTGTTTAACAATCAGCGATACCAAACCTTGATTGTCTAACCGATCTGCAGCTGCCACCAGGTGACCCTGATACACCCAAATATAATGAGTTCTCCTAGGGGTTACTTGGTTTCTTGGCAAGGGAAGCAACCTTAGCAAACCAGTTTTTTGTCCCTGGGCGATAAACTGAAACACTTCTGGTAGGGAAATATCGGTTAAATGGCCTGTAACAGACATAATTGTTAATTTGCTTCATACTAAAGGGTTAGCGGAAATTACTAATTTATAATATATTAAGATTTGTTAAAAAAACACCTGAAAATAGTTTTTCAAAGTCAACGTCAACGTCCTATGAGCTGAGTGGCTTGTTAATTTGAAATTAAATCCCATATCAATTGATTAACCATATTGAGAGAAACAATAATTGGTAGCAGTTTCCGAAAGGTCAGACCGATATAATCATGAGGGGTCTGACCCATCGATTGATTATGCACTAGCGATGTTAAGGCTGGTAAAAAAGTTTCCTAGAACGCTTCTACCTTAAGATCTGGAATACCAAAATTATTGCTATGGGCAGATAAATTTTCCAAGAAATTTTATATTTAACAAGCGAGGGGAAAAGCAAATTCATAGGCTATAAACGGTTCTATACCCTGTTTTATACCCTATTAGTCAGGCTTAATTTTTTAGTGAGACTCTGATCAGTAATTGCTTACTAGGGTTGGATCAAAATCTTTCAACTGACGCGCTCGCCAATAGGCTCTGGATCAACAACCTACTTTACCCTTCATCGAAGGGCTATACTTAATGGCAAAGGCTAGTCTAGCCAAAGGCGGCTCCTAAAGAGCAACGACCACCGCGCTCGAGGGCGAGAATGGCTTACCTTAAGGGCATATTTGTACGAGAATCCATTCAGGGTAAGCTCTACAAACTCTATGGGTTGCAACCTATTTTTTTGAGATTAGATTAGATGCCCCATTCAGACAGCCCACAACAATCAATCTCTTGGTGAGCTTTCACGCTAAGCTTTTTCAAAGCGTGGAGCCGCAACACAAAACCACCATTCCCTGACTCACCATCCAATATTCGGATTAGAAACAAAGCAACGTTCGCGTAGCGTGACCTACGGTCAAAGGTTTGCGAGTTAGCTCAATAAACGTCGATTCCGTTCGCGTAGCGTGACCTACGGTCAACGGAAAGTCGGCACTTTCGCTCTTGAGAACTATTTTCGGATTCGACTAAATAAGCTTTACACCCTAATGAGGTCTTAAAAATGACCTATGCTTGATGGCTACTCTCAAGCTTTATACTTTTGAGCCTAACTCCAAATGAAAGATCAATATCTTTGAATCGATAATCTTTAAACTATCTTTATATTATCCCCAATTGTGAAATAGTCGAGTAAGTTGTGAATAAAATGTGAATGTATCGGTTCCATTTTTCACCTCCTACCTGGTAACAATTGGGTTTAATAGATCACGCATCAGGTTGGTTTAAGGCAGAGAACGCTTTACTCATGAAAAAGTACTACTGAGTGAAGTTTCCAGCTAGGGATTGAGCTGGGAATACACAATCTTGACCAGTGGCTTGGGCTCGCTCAATAGCCTCATCAGCGGCTCGATAAAGGCTTTCGATGTCTGTGCCATCCCCAGGGTACTCTGCCACCCCAGCACTAAATGTTACCTGCACTAGCTCACAGTCATGAAATTCTTCACTAACAGTCTCCAAAATTTCTTGGAGCCTTCTGACCCCAGCCTGTCGATTGAGACCATACATCCCGATGAAAAACTCCTTACCTCCCCAGCGGGCCACTATATCGTGACTGCGAAACTTTTGCCGCAAGATTTGTCCTAACCGCTTCAGAATTCTATCTCCCATCACATGACCATATTGCTCATTCACCTGCTTTAAGTTGTTTAAATCCAATAAGGCATAGCAAAGAGGTTGATGGTAGCGTTGGGATAAGTGCAGTAATCGGTTGAATTCTATGGTAGATTGACGACGATTAGCCACACCAGTTAATTGGTCAGTTTCTCCTAAACTACGGAGCAGTTTGGTACGCTCTAGACGATGGAAAACACGGGTGACTAACTCGGATTTCGTTATCGGTTTAAAGATATAGTCATCAGCTCCAGCTTGATAAATGCGGTGAATTGTTTCAGAGTCTTGGTGTTCACAAAGCAATAGGATAGGTAATCCATGCCAGATGCGATCATTGCGCACAACTTGGCACAGTTCAATCCCATTGAATTGGGGCATGTCTAAATCCAAGATCAGTAGATCAGGTGCTGTCGCTTCGAGCTGTTCCCAAAATTGATCAGGTTCTTCTAAGGTAATAATCTGCACTCCTAAAGGTTGTAGGAAGTGTCGTATACTTTCCAGCACTAGGGGATCATCGTCTACTGCCAGCACTTTGGCGGTGGAAGGTCTGTCTTGATTTAAAACATCTTCAACGGTTTCTAGTAACTGTATTGGGGTAACGGGTTTGGATAAAAACGCCCGTCCTCCCTGACGAGCAACCTCAACGCGATCGCTAAACCGATTTTGCTGTGTAGAAACGATTACTGGGATTTGAGGGTATTGGTTCTGGAAATATTTGAGGAGTGCGATTCCGTCCTCTCGATAATTGGGAAACATCAAGTCCAGTAGCACAACATCAGGTATTTCTTGATCCATGACAATTCTGGCTTGCCTGGGATCTAGGACAACTTTTACTTGCATATCCCAATTCACTGCTTCTCTTTCCAACTGTTGTGTCAGTTGCACGTCTCCATCGATAACTAAAATCAATGGAAGCTTTTTTGGTAATTGGTCCGGTGCCAGGGGTTGTGATCTATTATATTCGGTTAGTTCAGGCTCTTTTAAGACAGTAATGGTTGAATTATCTTCCAACTCACTACTGACATCACCAGAGCATGCTGATGGAGGTTGCTGGAGTTCTTCAGATAGAAGTGCTAGCAAAGATGCCAGATTTTGAATATTAGTTGGGGAGCTTAGTTGCTGTAATTGAGGACTAGGTAATTCTATTTGGTTGTCATAGTTCCTGCGTCTTGACCGATATCTCCGTTTACCGGAGTTCCTGGTCTTGGTTATACTGACTTCCTGTAGCCAGTACTCAATAGTTTGGGCTAGCCGTGATCCTTCCACTAAGCCAAACTTATCTAAAGCTCTCACCAGCTTGTGGACTTGCTGCTGGGCTTGTTTTCGCAGCTCCTCAGTAAGATGTCCGGCTTCGAGAGCATTAACCGCCTGTTCTACAGTGGCAAACTGACGCCACATGGTTCCTTTAGAACGTTCCCAAGGCTGATTGAACCTTGTTGGGGTTGGTTTGAGTTTCTTTATCTTGCTCCTCGGTAAGCTCTTGAGGCGATAGCCCATACCATAGACAGTTTCAATCACATCATCAGCTTCAACACTCTTGAGCTTGCGCCTTAACCCCTTAACATGTGCCCTAACTGTTTCTGGTGAAGGAGGGTCTTCAAATGACCACAGATGTTCGAGAATGATACTCTGACTAAATACTCGGCGCGGATGGCTCAGGAATAGTTCTAGAAGACCGTATTCCTTTGGTGATAGATGGAGCAGTTGCCCTTTATAAGTTACTTCACAGGTACTCGGGTCTAGGCAAACATCACCCCATTCCAGTAGCCTTAATCCAGAAACACTGTGGTGACGCAGTAATGTCCTAATCCGAGTCAACAGATCCTTGGCTGTAAAGGGTTTAACAATATAATCATCAGCTTCAGCATTAAGCTTGACTTGCTCAGCAATAGCTGATTGAGAAAGCAACAGCAAAATCCCTCTATCATAGCTTGCCTGCCGTAGTCGCTTATACAAGCTGATACCATCGAGCTTGGGTAAATCCACTTCCAGCACAATCAGGTCATAGGTAAAGGCTTGAGCATACTCCCAACCCTCTTCCCCATCTCCAGCAATATTTACAATATAATTCTGCTCTCTCAACACTTTACTCAAGGTTAGAGCTAGAGCATTGTCATCCTCTACCAGCAAAAGTCTCATGAACAATCCTGCTGTAAGCCTAGTCCTTTACAAATTTTGGATAAACACAGAACACTAAAAAATATACCTCTTTTGACAGATGCTATATATAATTTATTGATGTGTGTTCATCACTATTTGGGTTTTACCATTAGTAACGGCTAGTTGCACTGGATCATCTCAAAATTCTGTAAAGAGTGTGTAAAGATTGTGTCCAATTGAGAAGTTAGCCTTCCCTGTCTTAGTGAGCCTTCACCCAAAGCTCTGTTGGTGCGCATTCACCCTTAGCTTTGAAAAAGCGCGGGGTCCCACCGCAGCTATTTGATGGAGGCTGAGCTTCTTTCCATAGCACCGAACTATGAAGATACTAAAGAAAGCCTTGTGACAATACAGGGTTGGGGATTGGGATCAGGCAAACGGAACAACGGAAGATCGGATTTTCCTTCTGTTTTTTCATTTAACCTTTACTCATACCAACTTGCATTCATGGGTAGTACTTTCTTCCCATCACCCAATCACCCGATCACCCAATCACCTGATCACCCGATCACCTGATCACCCGATCACCCGATCACCCGATCACCCGATCACCTTTTCAGCAAGCCACTCTGTTGGTGGGCCTTCACCCTTAGCTTTTAAAAAGCGCGGAGTCGCACCCCATCTTTGATCACAACGCCCGGATCAGTGGCTTTACCACTCCTTTAACAAAAGGGTGGGGATGAAGCCTCTGTCCTTCGAGAACACTAGTCCAGTAATAATACCAAGTTCGACTCAAATTCGTAAGTCATGCTCTTGGTGAGCCTTCCCTAGCCCTTTTTCAAAGCGCTAGGTCGCACCGCTTTCAGTTGTTATTAGTCCTTTGTCACCACTCGAGAACCAATTTAGTAATAGAAATTGAGAAATTCACGCTCAATGTTGGTTTCTGGAAAATCTATGGATTTATAGCCATCCCTACTACTAACCTAAGTTGCTAGTTCTCAAAAAACACCTCAAAATGGCTTAAAGACACCAAAACTTAGTATCGCTAGATCCTAAATTTAGATTTTACGGCGATCAGCCCACACTCTAGCGATTAGGGGGAGTGTGGGAGATGTCGCATTTAATGATATATTGTACTAGCACTATTAATGCTTGAATCACAGAATCTCGTTGATTGGCATTGAGGCTTACCATCGGGGGTCGATTGCTTTCATCCACAAAGCCCAACGCGATCGCTACATCCTCTTGGGACCAAGCTCCTTCACAATCGACATGGGTTAGACCAATCACTAGGGGAATTTTCACACGCTGTCCCATAAAACTGAGCAGGCGACGGGAAGAGCTAAACTGACTGGGACGATGGGCATCAACAAGGAGTATGTAAGCATGCGCTTTCCGAATCAGGATGTCCCACATGAAATCAAAGCGAGACTGTCCTGGAGTGCCATATAAATGTAGCGCCATATCTTGAGCAAATTGCAAACGCCCAAAGTCCATCGCTACTGTAGTTTTTTGCTTAATTTTAGTTGTCACGTCCGTTGCTAGGCAATCTGTATCCACTACATCAATTTCGCTAACCGAGCGAATGAAAGAGGATTTTCCAGCACCCACGGCACCGGTTACAACTAGACGCATAATTTCCACGCTTATTTGCTGTTAGCCGTTCTGAAGTAGAATCCGAAACACTACAATACTATTGTCAACCATAGGATTAGGATTATTATGCTCTGATTGCAGAAAAACAGAAAAATTAACGAGCGAGAGTTAGCCACCTAATTTATTGGGTGGGCAGCGAACGCGCCCCGCGTGGCCAAAGGCCAGCGTTCCGGGATTTATCAAGGGCTTTCGTGCTAGAATAGAATCGTGAGTAAGAACAAGGTTGGTTACGTTGATTTTTTGCGCTTTACGGTGAGATTCCGGCCAGGTGGAGACGGGGAAAATCCTACGACCATGTTACAGGCAAGTAATGCAGCAAAAAGTAGTAATTTATTGCCCTGACTTGTTGGTACAACCACTCCGAAAGCTATTCCAATTAAAAGTAAATCCACAGGTTAACTTTTTAGTTAATCCGTTCGCGTAGCGTGGCCATAGGCCAGGGAGGTAGGGCAGTTTTGAGTCTGCCACAACGGTACAAGCTGGAATTATTTTCTGGCCAGTATTGTAAGCGTCGTGGAGAGGTGCGACCCCGTAATTTAATTCGCCATAGGAAAGCGCACCAAGCGCGGTTTTAACCCGCGTAACGACACGACTCTTAGAATCCACGCGATTTCAATCCGTGGAGAACTCAATACCATTAAGTCCAAAAAGTACCTAGCTGTTATTAATCCTTAATTACCTCCTTAAGAAACCAAGTAAGTGTTGCACAAAGCGATTGCTCAGCTCTTGATGATTGTCCTCCTCAGTTCGATTTGCCCCAACGGCCACTGGCTCTAATCCCTGTGATTGCCAATAGTTCTGTTGATATGAAGTAAGCATAGGCACTTCTGCGACTAAACCCACGCTAATCAGCCGGAAGGATATCTGTTGAACCGTTTCGAGAGACTTGCCCAACCGAGTAGCAATATCAGTCAGGGGAATTGACCCATTGGCTAATTTCCAAACTGCAGCTTCCATAGGGTCTAGCCCTAACTGGCGATGACCGACCATCGCCCTAGATAGTGCTGAGGTGGTTTCAGGTAGCTTGTCTGCTAATCCATTCCAATCTGGTAGAGCTCGCAGACCAATTAGAGTTGCTTTGGTAGCTGAGATGCTTAAACCCGTCATTTCTATCGTGGGCAAAGTTGCCTTAGAGTCAAACCTAAATTTAGCATCTTTGAGCCGGAATAAGCCACAAACTGAGCGTATAACCTGGGCATGAAATAGTAGTCTCAACTGCTCTGGATGCAGAAATCCCTTAGTCTTCAAGTACAGACCAATAGGTTTATTGGCCGGACATCGATTTACCTGTTCATTAATTACCTCAGGGCTCAGCCAACCCCGCTGACACATCATTTTCAGCAGGCATTGGTGATCCAGACGATGGCTAACTGCCAAGATCCGACCTTGGCGCAGTAGAATATGTCGAGCTTTTATTTCTTGACTATGCCTACTTAGCTTGAATCGGAGGGTTAGTAATCCAGTTTTGTTTCCTTGATCGAGGAAATGAAACAATTCTGGGAGGGAAAATTCCGCTAAAGAACTCGTGATCGCCATTACTTGCCAATAAGAAAGAAATTCACCTATTACTAGGCTTAAGTTTATTGATAGTCACAAGACATAATGAATAATCTATTTTTTTTTATCGATTTTTTCGGATTTTATATTAAAGTTATTAAATTTTAATTATTTGACAATACAATTCTATCCATTGGGTTAGTAATTCCCTAAGTGTAAAGTAAAAAATTTCTATCTTATGACTGATGCGTAAAATTAAGATATAAGCATCAGAGAGGAGAGGTTCAGCAGGGTTTCTGACATTGGCAATCTGACATTGGCAATAGGCTTAACTCAAACCTGGGGCTTATATAGTTTTCCCAGTATAGCGACTTGCAGTTAACACCATAGGTATCTTGAGTTACCTAAAATCAAAAGGATTTGTTAAATTATTCAAATCACAGCCACCATTTTTACCAAAAATCCTAGCTCCAACATTATCTTGAACTAGCTGTCAAGATAAAATTCACCCACCCTACTCTAAGCAGTGGCAACCTTTCATCTCGTTGCTGTGGCACTTTAGCTAGAGTTTTGTTTCATAAATTCCTGGAATGGTCTGGTGAGGCTCTAAAGCTACCTTCAACTCTGGAATCACCCGCTTGATTTCCAGCATCAGCACCCCCTGTTTAGCTGCCTTGGTGGCTAAGACTAATAGAACAGCATACTCCCCACAGTTGGTTAGTATACCATAACCTTTATTACCTTCTACGAAAATGCGGTCTAGAATACCTCTGGACAATTCCGAGCCAATCCGTTCACCTAGGGATAACATAGCAGCTGACATGGCTGATACTCGTTCTTCATCCATCTCGCTCGGCAAACTGGATGCTATAGGCAGTCCATCAGGAGAAACTAAAGCAGCTCCTTGAACCTCACTGGTGCTGGTGACAAAATTTTGGATAATGGTCTCCAGCTTGGCGGTATTAATGGTCATGGTTATCCATTCCTCATCAAAACGTTACTGCTCAATTGAGTTTGTCGAAAATAGAGTGATAGGGAAAGTCTAGCCAATTATCAAGGTCTAGTTACCATACTCGGTCGTTGCAGTAGAATGCTCGGAGATCTGGCTTGGGTTCGCATCTCAGGAACTATAGCCCAAAGGTACACAAGACCTATGAAACCTTTTCTCCCATATCAGGAAGCCTAGTGTCAGACTATGGCCTAGACTCGGGTCAAATGAGCTATAATGCAGACTTTGTGGTGCCTGAAATTGCCTGGGTCGGCTTATTGGCGGGGGATTTGAATCCTAGTCAAGTGCTGGTAAAACAGCACATATCATCCGTGAGGCTGAGAATCTAAGACCATAACGCACCAGGGTTTAGCCGGATAAGTAAGTTAATTGAACTAGTATTATAGACAAAAACTATGCGAACTCATTATTGTGGTGAACTCCGAAACCAGCACATTGGTGAAACTGTTACCCTCTGTGGCTGGGTCTCGAAACGTCGTGACCATGGAGGTGTCATCTTCTTGGACCTACGGGATATTCGTGGTGTTGTCCAAATTGTTAGTGACCCTGAGCGTACCCCTGATTCCTATAACGATGCCGATCACCTACGCAATGAATATGTAGTAAACGTTACTGGACGAGTTACTAAGCGTCCTGACGAGTCCCTTAATCCGAAATTGCCTACTGGCGAGGTAGAAATTTACGCTGATCACATTGAACTGCTCAATAAAGTGCGTAAGCAGTTGCCATTTCAGGTGTCCAGTGCTGATACTGAGTCAGTGCGAGAAGACTTGCGGCTGAAGTATCGCTACTTGGACTTAAGACGCGATCGCATGAGCAAAAACCTGCAACTGCGCCATCAAGTGATTAGAGGAATTCGCCGTTACCTGGAAGATGAACAAGGCTTCATCGAAGTGGAAACCCCAGTGCTAACTCGTTCCACTCCCGAAGGTGCTAGAGACTATCTTGTCCCCTCCCGTGTTAATCCAGGTCAGTGGTATGCTCTGCCCCAATCTCCCCAATTGTTTAAGCAGTTGTTGATGGTATCGGGTATGGATCGATACTACCAGATTGCCCGATGTTTCAGGGATGAAGACCTCAGAGCTGACCGACAGCCAGAGTTTACCCAGTTGGACATGGAAATGTCGTTTATGTCCCAAGAGGAAATTCTCCAGCTTAATGAGACATTAGTATTTCACATTTTTAAAACAGTCAAAGGTATTGATATCCCCAGACCATTCCCCCGCCTCACTTACGCTGAAGCCATGGAACGCTACGGAAGTGATAAACCCGATACTCGCTTTGGCTTAGAACTAGTCAATGTCTCTGATTTGATGAAAGATTCTGGCTTCAAAGTCTTTTCGGGTGCAGTAAAGACTGGGGGTGTAGTCAAAGTTCTACCTATTCCTGGTGGTAATGAAGCTATATCGAATGTCCGGATTAAACCAGGGGGTGACTTATTCAAAGAAGCCAGCGAAGCTGGTGCTAAGGGTATAGCTTACATCCGGGTGCGAGAAGGCGGTGAAATTGATACCATCGGGGCGATTAAGGATAACCTAAGTGATAGCCAAAAACAGCAGTTATTAGAGGCAACTGGTGCTACTGCTGGTCATTTGCTGCTTTTTGGTGCTGGTTCAGCTGACATCGTCAATAAAACCCTCGACCGCTTACGACTTGTGATTGGTCAAGAATTGGGATTAATTGATTCAACAAAGATTAACTTACTCTGGGTAACAGACTTCCCCATGTTTGAGTGGAATGCGGATGAAAAGCGTTTAGAAGCACTGCACCACCCATTTACAGCTCCCCATCCTGATGATTTAGATGATGTGAAAACGGCTCGGGCTCAAGCCTATGACTTAGTATGGAACGGGGTAGAAATCGGTGGTGGTAGTCTCCGGATATACCAGCCAGAGATTCAGCAACAGGTTTTTGAAGCTATTGGCTTGTCTGAAGAAGAAGCTAACAGTAAGTTTGGGTTTCTGCTGGAAGCCTTTGACTATGGTGCCCCTCCTCACGGTGGGATTGCTTATGGTTTGGATCGGCTAGTAATGCTATTAGCTGGGGAAGAATCGATTCGCGATGTGATTGCTTTCCCGAAAACCCAACAAGCACGTTCTTTGCTAACCGATGCTCCAGGTGCTGTGGATGATAAACAGTTAAAAGAGTTGTATGTAGCTTCTACCTATCACGATGAAGAATGAAGTATGAAGAATGAAGTATGAAATATGAAGTATCAAGACTTCATCCTTTATCTTGGTTAGAAGAGCGATCGCTTGGAGGTTCATTTAACCATGCCAGTGCCGCACCGCCAACTTCTGATAGAATACTGATCAAACGATACAAGGCAACCGAACTCAGCACCACTGCCGGAGCAAAGTCATGCTCTAGTAAACCCACTGCAGTGGCTTCAAATACCCCAACTCCCCCTGGTGCCCCTGGGACAATTAAGCCCAACAGCCAAGCTACACTAAACCCACTAAGCAACAGGGGGAGTTGGCTGGGAGTGATTGGGCTTAAGGCTAACAGGGTAAGCAAAAAGCCTGAACCTCGCAATCCCAAAAAGCCCAATTCCCCCAACAATGGTAGGATTGGGTAGCGCTTGACCCGGATAATCTGATCTTCATCTGATTCAATGCTTTTCTTCTTACCTGTTAATTTAGCTAAATACTGTAGGCATGGGTTTAAACACCAAGGATGAATCAGTATCAGTACAGCAAACAGAATTGGGAGTTGAATGATCCGGCTGGCCAAAGGAGAGCTGATCAAAGCCAGCAATAAAGCACCTACTGCCATCATGGGAGGTTCCATTAACACGCTCAGAGTAGCTACTCCCAATGGAACTCCTGCTGTTTTCGCTGCCCAGATCCGACCATAGAAGTGCCAAACGTTACCTGGTAAGTATTTGGCAATGTTAACTTTCAGATAGATCCGGATACACCATCCAAGCCCTGGTTGTTGGTCGAATTCCCGGAGTATCCAATGCCAAACCCAGCCAGTCCAGGTGTGGGCTAGCAATGTCACGCCAACAGCGATCGCTAAACAAGTCCATCCAGAAGTGCTGATCCGAATCGCTAGCACTTCTTGCCAGTTGTCTTTCAAGGCTTTTGCTAAAAAGAATAATGTCCCACCTAAGATTGCCCAGCGTAGGTAAGGTTTTAGGGGTGATAGGACTCGCTTAATCGCTACATTCATTGACTATCTATTCTAACATTTTTACAAAGTAATACGACACGAACGAAGATATCACAAATGACAGACAAAGAATGAGAGTGATAAAATGCTAAAAACTCAATTATATTACTAATAGTTAAAAATATATATTTAAAATATAGCATTGTTTATAAAAATTTATAATTGATCAGCCGTTTGATCGAGTAAGCGTGTTTACACCAAGTTGGGTTGTTACTAGGTCACTATTGCAACGGTTTTTTGCCCAAGAGGATTGAGCGTTGACAGTTGACGGTTAAAAGTCAAATTCAAGGATAGTCTTACCAGTAAATTACATCTTTAAGCGGCAACTTAGTATTAGACTCGCTTACACTCGAAAGCAAGGGGCTTTGTAGCAGTAGCATCACTATGCCAGAAAACATGTCGGACAAGCCATCGTTCCAAAACAAGTCAAATGAGAAAGCTTTGGAACCAGAAGAAAACTTGGTCATGGGGTTGTGGGGAAAATTCACCTCACAGTTTCACGACGGAAAATCAACCTCACAGTTTCAAGACAAGTATTACCAAAGCTTAGTCTACGGTTTTCGTGACTTGAAGACAGTAGTGTTGAACACAAGGCTATCAAGGTTGGATTTCGAGCAGGTATTTGTCCCCCTAAGATTCGCTACAAAAATTCCAGGTAATAGACCATTACCTAAGACAAACTCCCATCAATCTCAGATCAGTCCGGAAATTTGGGATTTTATCGCCAAAATACCTAAAAGACGAGCCTATCGACATTTGGCAATCATTGCCCCCCCAGGATCAGGAAAAACCACTACCTTGCAGCATTTGACCCTGACCTATGCCAACAATGCTCACCGCCAGTATAAAGCGCCAAAACTAATTCCTATACTGGTATATTTGCGGAATAGTTGCGATCGCATTACTAGTGAGCAAAAACCTAACTTGGCACAGCTAGTTACGAAACAAGTTGAGGAAGGGTCATTACCAGGATTGGGTCAATCCGCAGGCTTGGAGAAACCTCCTGCTAATTGGTTTCGGGATCAGTTAGAAAATGGCAAATGCTTAGTGATGTTGGATGGGTTGGATCAAGTAGCTGATCCGGATCAGCGTCAGCAGGTGAGTCAATGGGTTAACCAGCAGATGCAAACCTATCCCCAAACTGCTTTTATCCTGACATATCGTCACCAGGGCTATCGTAGTATACTGGGGTCGCAGATCGAAACAGTTTTAGAAGTACAACCATTCAATTTCAACCAAATTCAGCAATTTCTTCAGGGCTGGTATCGACAAGCTAAGATTAGTAGTCCCAGAAAACAATTATCAGCTCAGAAGCAAGTTGAGGATTTAGTAGAGCGGATTAGAAAGAATCCCTCGATAGCTTCCATGGCAAGCAACCCACTGCTCCTAACTATGATAGCTACCCTTCACGCTTGCGGTAGCATCTTACCAGAGCGTCGGGGAGAACTTTACAGCAAAATTTGCCATGTATTGCTGGAGGTGTCATCAGCTCAGAACATCCCTAGACCGCTAACAACTGTGCAAAAACAATCAGTCTTACAAAGACTAGCACTAGGGTTGATGGAACAGGAAGCTTGTGAATTCACCCCATCTGATACTCAAGACCTCTTAGCATCAGTGGCCGGGAGTCGGCTAAAACCAAAGGAATTTCTTAAGCATATAGAGACAACTACTGGGTTATTAGTGGAAAGGAGGCTAGGGATTTACGAGTTTGCTCACCAGAGTTTTCAGGACTATTTAGCCGCTGCTCAGGTAAAGGAACTGAACCAAGAGCAGATCTTGATTAAAAATGTGGATAATCCCTGGTGGACTGAAACTATCCGCTTCTGGGCGTCGGATGCTGATGGCACTAACTTGATTCGTGCAGCCTTGGAAAAGGCTACAGAAGAGTCTTTAGCTTTTGCCTATAATTGCCTAGCGCAAGGGTTGACCGTTAAGCCTAAGCTAGAGCAACAACTTGAACAAGTCCTAGCAGCCGATTTAGCATCCCCTAATCAAGAAATTGCTCAGTTAGCTGCAGAGGTTAAGTTATCTAGGCGGTTGAATCAACTATTCCGAATTGATGACAGAATCGAAATTGGCTTGAGTTATATTACCTGTGCTGAGTATCAATTATTTTTGGATCAAAGCCTAGCAGCAGGTGAGTATCATCAGCCAGATCATTGGGAAAGCAAACGGTTTATAGCGTTAGAGGGAAATCAGCCAATTACTGGAATTGAAGCTAGTGATGCCGAAGCATTTTGTAAATGGTTGACTCAAAACTACTCAACACCAGGATTCAGGTACAGATTGCCCACTTCCGATGAAGCACAGGAGTACCAAGCGATTGAACAGCCAGTAGGCTGCTGGTGCCAGGAAAAAGAACACAACGTGATTGTGGGCATAAAAGCAGCTAAGTGGAAAAATTGGCAAAAACAATTAGCTAATGTTGTTCAACTAGATATAGCTCTAGATTTAAACCTAAACTTGGAGGGGGAACTAGAACTGTTCCGATACCTAGATATCCAACTCTACCGGTATTTAGAGCTTAACCTCTACCAATACCGAAACCTTTACCAAGAGCTTGAACAAAACCTCGACCTCGATCGATATCTTTACCAGAACCTTGAGCCATACCAAGACCTATACAAAGACCTCAAGCTAGGTAAATATATCAACCTCAATCCCTACCTCAACCTCAACCTTAACCGATACGAAAACCCAGATCTTAAATTACTTCGCTTCTATGTTTTGTTAGTGTTTATTGCCTGGAGTGTTCGAGCTGATATTTATCAAAAAGCGGCTACCAATCCTGAAATCCTGAAACCTGTTCATTTGACGGTTAAAAATTGTCAAGACTTAAGCCGTAAGTATGGCAATAATAGGGATAAAATTGCTCCAGTTTACACATTATTTTTATTAATGGATGAGCGACGAACTGGTCGAATGCCAGCTTGGGAGGGAATTCGGGTTGTTCGAGAAAAAATTAACTAGACTATCCAATAAAAAAAGCCAAATAATTATTAACAGTTATAAATTGAAATGCCGATTAGCTTACCATCGGCGAAGCGGGCAAGCTGAATGCTAATAGCTAAATCTAATAGCTAAATCCTTGATACAGCGTTTTTCATAACTATCAGGTACACGGGATTTTTTAACTCTTCCCTCTTCACTATTCCCTCTTCCCTCTTCCCTCTTCCCTACTCCCTGCTCCCTGCTCCCTGCTCCCTAAAAGCCCATAATTTGTACCTCATCGAATTGCAAACCGCCGTAATTTACCATTATCATTAATCACCACAATAAACAATCAAATCAATTTCTACATCACCATTACCAGCCAGACCTATGACTCCAACCGTTGTTCGACAAGGTAACCGATTCTTGTTAAAATAAGAAACATATAAGTCATTAACTGTCTGGTAGTATCTAAAATCAGTGACAAAAATGCGAGCCATAACTACCTGAGCGAAGCTAGTGCCAGCATGGTCTAAAACCAGCTTCAAGTTTTCCATTACCTGTTTAGTCTGTTCCTCAATTGACCCAATTATTACTTTTCCAGTGACAGGGTCTTCAGCTAGCTGTCCCGTCACAAATAGAAAATCTCCTGCCCGAACAGCGTGGGAATAAGGAGCTACAGGTGGCAGAACGTTGTTCGGTAAAGTTATATATTCCAGCACGTTTTCAACTCCTTAAACAATAAACTTTAAATTTTTTTCTGAATTTGATTTTCAAGTGTGGAAATTATAATCAAGGTAGTAACTGCCAAAGTTAGCCACTTGTGGTTTATTTTTGTTAGCCTGCATTAAAGCCTTCAATTAACTCAATACCTGAGCTCCTAGAATGTCTAGACCAGTTTTATACATCGCTATCACTAGCCACGGTTTTGGTCATGCTGTACGTACTGCCTCCGTAGCTGCGGCTATTCAACGACTGTGTCCGGATATCTTACTGATTCTAGTAACAACAGTACCACGCTGGTTATTAGAATCCTACATTCCCGGGGATTTTATTCATCGCCCACGGGCTTTTGATGTTGGTGTTATTCAAACCGACAGCTTAACGATGGATAAAGAGGTAACATTAACCAAACTAAAGCAAATTCGTTCCAATGCTAGATCAATAATTGCTAGTGAGGTTGACTTTATTCGTAACAATCGAGTCGGGCTGATCTTAGCTGATATTCCCCCCTTAGCTGTAGGTATTGCTCAAGCGGCTGACATTCCCTGTTGGATGATGAGTAACTTTGGTTGGGACTTCATCTATCGAGACTGGGGAGGAGAATTTGCCGAGATTGCCGATTGGATCAGTGAGTATTATGGAAAATGCGATCGCTTATTTCGTCTTCCTTTACATGAACCCATGAACGCTTTCACCCATATCACCGATGTGGGCTTAACAGGGGGATACCCAGGTTACAGTACAGATCAATTAAGGAAGCATTGTGATCTGAAGTCTCCAAAGTCTAAAACAGCTTTACTCACCTTTGGGGGATTAGGGTTGGAACAAATTCCTTACCATAATCTATCTAGATTCCCTAACTGGCAATTTATCACATTTGACTCTCAAGCACCAGATTTACCCAATTTACTAAAAATCAAGGGTCACGACTATCGACCAGTGGATTTCATGCCCTTGTGCTCGCGAGTGATTTCCAAACCGGGGTACAGTACTTTTGCTGAAGCCTTACGCCTGGATATACCTATTTCTTCAGTTACCCGCTCGGGATTTGCTGAAGCCGCTATCCTAATAGAAGGGGTGCAAGACTACGGTCACCACCAGATTTTAACACCGACAGAATTTTTCCACGGCAAGTGGGAATTCCTCCATCACACTCCCAAGCCTCCCAGAAAATCTCAAAGCTTGGTAAAGGATGGAACAGACAAGATTGCTAAAGATATTGTTAACTACCTCCAGACTCTCACTAAATAGCCTAGATAGCCCCTGCCATGATATCTACCGTAGATTCGCTTATAGAACAGATCCAGAATAGCCACAATTCTATCCCAAAGTCCATCGACACACCAGAAACCTCTACTATTGAAGAGGAAACCTCTAAAGAGCAGACCTCTTTCCCCAGCCTAGAGTTGGCAGCACGAGATGTTCGTATGGTACTTGATCAACAAAGGGAGCGCAGTCAAACCTTGACCACAAAGCTCAATATCTTGTTTGTCACTAATGGAGCCTTGTTAACGAGTTTAACCATCTCGGGACTAGTATTTTTCCGCAGTCCCTTTGGTATTGCTGAGATACTGGGATTTATGCTTAATTTTACCCTACTAATCCGTGCTTTTCTACCGCGTCAGATCGCAGTCAGTCCCAACTTGGGAGATAAAAAATTCCTAGAACGTTACCTGGTACTCTCACCAGAACAATACCAGCTACAGATGCTGGTTAATCTGGTAGAGACTTATAATGCAAACAGGCAGCGATTAGAAGATTTTTCTCTATCGTTGAAGTATTCTGCTTATGTCACTTGGGGGGTTGCCTTGATTATTACGTTGAATGTCATAGCAGAGTTTTGCATTCCTGCGCTTAAACTGATGTGATGTATTGTTGGCTTTCGCTCAGACTATGAATTCTAAACAGGTTAATAACAAAACCTCTGGAGAACCTTTGAGTTTACCGGAACCAGACCCAGAGAACATCACTGTCTTGACCCGTAACCTGCCCAACGAGCCAATTCTGCCCTGGAATCACTATGATTCCCCTTGGCGTGACGGGGAACCGGAGAATCCAGAGGTATCAGAAAATTCGGAGCAGGCAGATGAGTCGAGTGACAATCAATCTGCAACTGAGCCAGAATCAGCAGAAAAGCCAGAGTTATCAGAAACTGCTGCTCAACTGGATAAGTTGTATACAGAAGAATTGGCAACTGTCCCTGAGTCGTTATCAAAAGATACTCTAGAGTCATCAGAAACTGCTGCTGTGGTGGATAAGTCTGCTGACCATCCACCAACAGCTGTAGCCACAGAAACCTCGGAAACACCTGTGGTGGATAAGTCTGCTGACCATCCACCAACAGCTGTAGCCACAGAAACCTCGGAAACACCTGTGGTGGATAAGTCTGTTGACCATCCACCAACAGCTGTAGCCACAGAAACCTCGGAAACACCATCGGAGGAACTGAAACAGCTCGGGTAGCAGTGGCTCGATTAACCAACCTTTCTATGACTCATTATCAACAACGACTCAAAATTAAGACTACCGGTAAATCGTTCTCCAACATTACCCGGAAAGTTCAATCCGTGGTTGCTACATCAGGACTGGAGACTGGACTGTGTACCATTTTCCTCCGTCATACCTCGGCAAGTTTGGTAATTCAGGAAAATGCTGATCCTGATGTGCTCACGGATTTATCGAACTTTTTTGCTAAATTAGTACCAGAAGATGGCAAAAGCTATAGCCATAGTGCCGAAGGTCCCGATGATATGCCTGCTCATATCCGCAGTGCACTGACCAAAACATCGGAACAGATTCCTATTGCTCAAGGGAGATTGCTCCTAGGAACCTGGCAGGGCATTTATATTTGGGAGCATCGGCGACAGGCTCACTACCGGGAGTTGGTGGTGCATATCGCAGGGAATTAATCTCAACCAGTATCTATTCTAAGTATTACCTAAAATTGTTACCAATCAGAAGACATGGTGACCAGTACTGAGGGGTCACTTTATTCAGGAGTCAAGAGCCAGGTAGAGTTGTGCTTGCTGTAGGGATTGAGTAAAGCGTGATTTTTTATGCGTGGAAGGGTTTTGTAAAAAGCATCCATCAGCACCTGGTTGCCTTGGGCATCAACCACCCAGACTGATACCACATTCGGGTTGATCCCTATTGACTTATCTCCCAACAGGTCTGCTAACCTATGTCTTTAAAGCAGATTAGGAATTTTTACCATTGTGAGTGCAAAGGGTTTGCCTGAAACCACTGCCTACGTCAGAATTACGCGGCACTGCTGGCAACAGGGCAAGATTGAAGGGGAAGTCCAAGCCGCAGACTATGAATGGGAGTTTCAATGGCATTTTCGGATAAGTCAGCTGTTAGTCACCCCCTCTCTAGGCCGTGCCTTGATTCAGGAACCCCTTGGCAGATTTTTAGAACAGTGGGATTACCAGCTCGAACCAGGAGGAAACTATGCTTTTACCATTCGAGCTGAACTCTAGCATGTCTCAATTCCGTGAGGTACTTTTTTTCTGGGGAGTAGGGAGTAGGGAGTAGGGAGTAGGGAGTAGGGAGTAGGGAGTAGGGAGTAGGGAGTAGGGAGTAGGGAGTAGGGAGTAGGGAGTAGGGAGTAGGGAGTAGGGAGTAGGGAGTAGGGAGTAG
>NZ_JAAHHM010000180.1:0-10963 GCF_010692445.1 Moorena sp. SIO3E8
CTCCGACGCCCGACTCCCGACTCCCGACTCCCGACTCCCGACTCCCGACTCCCGACTCCCGACTCCCGACTCCCGACTCCCTGTTCCCTGTTCCCTGTTCCCTTTTATTTATTATGAATTGGCTGATTGAGCCCCTAGGTTTTGAATTTATGCGGAATGCGATCGCAACGGCTGTGCTGTTGGGGATATTAGGCGCAGTGGTAGGCAGCTACTTATTTGTACAACAAATGAGCCTGATGAGTGGTGTGATTTCCCATGCGGTTTTACCCGGTCTCTCAATCGCATTTTTTTTAGGAATAAATATCTCTATTGGTGCATTGATTGCAGGTATCCTTAGCGCTTTGGTGGTAGCGGTGATTCCTAAGCGTACGCGAGTCAAAGTGGATGCAGCAATGGCCTTGACCCTCAGCAGTTTTTTAGGGTTGGGAGTCATCCTAATTACGGTGCTGAAAACTAACCAACTTGACCTAGAAGATATTCTTTTTGGTGACATTTTAGGGGTGAGACCAGCAGATGTCTGGCAAACCCTGGTGATTACAGGAGTAATTTTACTATTAACAAAATTGTTCTATAAAGAGCTATTATTCTATACTTTTGATCCTTTAGGAGCGCAAGCTAGCGGTTTACCGGTAAAAGTCATTTATTTTGGGTTAATCTTGGCGATTACTCTCACCATTGTCGCCAGTATGCAGACGGTAGGGGTGTTGCTCGTTATCTCGATGTTAATCGGACCCGCGACTACGGCTTATTTATTAGTCAAAGAATTACATCACATGATGGGTTTAGGCTCAATGATTGGAATTTTTTCTAGTGTCAGTGGCATGTATATAAGCTACTATTTTAATTGGCCATCAGGCCCCGCTATTGTAATGGTAATATTTGGCTTATTTTTCCTGGCATTTTTGTTGAGCCCAAGCCAAGGGATTCTCACGGAGCCAGCTGTCGCACGTCGCCAGGCTAAGTTATTGACTTTGCTTAAAGAATTATTGAGATCGAATCGAGGGTAAGCAATCAGCTATTAGCAATCAGCCGTCAGCAATCAGCAATCAGCAATCAGCAATCAGCTATTAGCAATCAGCCATCAGCTATTAGCTTAAGCGCTACGCGCACGCTAAGCGAACAGCATATGTGCTACGCACACGCTACGCGAACAGCTATCAGGATGTTGAACATGGTAAGAGCATCTATAGATGCTAAACTATAACTAAATAACTCAAAACTAGTGTAGTGTAAGGGCTAGCAACACCCATGCACTAGACCTCAGCTTACTCTAATCTCTGGTCATGGTTGAAAAACTTACAGTTAAAAATTTTGCTGGTATCAAGGAACTAGAGATTGAGGTTAAACGAATCAATATCGTGATTGGACCTCAAGCTAGTGGTAAAAGTGTATGTGCTAAACTTCTTTTTTACTTTAAAAATTTTGTTTGGAAAATTTTTGATGCAGTAGAAAATGAACAAACTAAGCGTTACCTAGATTCAAGTTACTCTCAAACTTTTCAAGACTATTTTCCCCCTAATTCCTGGGGATATCATGATTTCTATATTAAGTATGAAGTATATAATGTTGGTATCGAAATTAGTAAAAACAAAAATACTAAAAGCAAAAGTATAATTAATTTTAATTACTCAGATTTTTTTAAAAAAGAACTATCAGAATTACGCAAATGGCTGAAAAAAATTAAGAAAGAAAGCTCTGAACAAAGCAATCAAATTGAGCGTCGTCTTGAAAGACTTTTCTTTACTAAAAGAATTCTCAGAGAACAATTAACAGAATTTTTGAGGAGTTCATTATGCGATGAGGCAGCTTATACCCAGCTTTTTATTCCTGCTGGTCGCTCCTTCTTTGCTAACCTCGAAAGTACTATATTCTCTTTGATGTCTAATAATAATGCCATCGATCCCTTTCTGATCGAGTTTGGTTCCACTTACGAAAGTATAAAACGTTTGAATTTGAGAATCATGATTCAAACTGAAAATAGAAAACAAAAAGAGATAAAGGATGAAATAAACAGACTTATCAAGAAAACTTTATGTGGGGAACACATACAGGAAAAAGGCGAAGATTTTGTGAAGATGGCAGATGGAAGACGGATTAGTCTTGCCAACTCTTCTTCTGGTCAGCAAGAAACATTTCCCCTGACGATTATACTTTCAGCATTACCTTTTTTAGTTGATGCTCGTTCCCCTGGACAAACTGTTTATATTGAGGAACCAGAAGCTCATCTATTTCCAAGCGCACAACGAAACATGGTTGAGTTAATCGCCTGTGTGTTTAATTCTCATCCGGAAAAACTTCAATTCTTTATCACCACCCATAGTCCTTACATCCTAACTGCAATCAATAATCTGATTCAAGCTGGTATGCTCTATGAAGAATCTAGCCAGGATGTCTTACCTAAATTAGAAAAAATCGTTCCTAGATATAAAGCCCTGATTACCTCCGATTTATCAGCCTATGTCCTAGAAAATGGCAAAGCTGAAAATATGTTAGACAAAGAGACAGGTCTGATCGATGCCAATCTTATTGACGGTGTTTCTGATGAGCTAGCTATTGAGTTTGATGAACTTCTGGACTTAGCGTGAGTATTTATGAAATCTTGCCCAGGCTGTGAGGAATATAAAGATGACAAGAAAATCGTATTAAAGGAAAAGAAAAGTAAACTAACTTTTGAAAATCACAACAAAGATAAAATATTAGTAATTAAAGTTGATGGCTGCGCTATCGCAGATAATGAAACTAAGCGCTGTGATTATGCTCTTGTTTGTAGTAACGGAGAAATTTATGTAGAGTTGAAAGGAAGTAAGATTCTCCATGCAGTTGAGCAAATAGAATCGACTATTAGGTTACTTTCAGATAACCCAAAAAAAATCAAAAAGTGGTGCTTTGTAGTTTCTACTCGCGTTCCCAGGCAAACAACGACCATACAACAGCTAGAAAAGAAGTTTGATAAGAACTATAATGCTGAATTCAAAATTAAGACTATTCAAGATAGTTGTGATTTAAGTAAGCTCACCATCAAGAAAAAAAGTAGGTAAGCCTATGCTTAGGCTTCTTCTTCTTGACTTTCTTTAGAGTAAAGTCACTGTATGCTACTTCAGTCTCCTGATTTTGAGCCTAACTGGTTGAGCTGTGTCTATTTTATAGGGAAGTCCGAAGAAAGGTGACAATTGGGCAACTAGGGAATTGTACTAGGAAGTCTGCTGAAACTTGATTGCGATTGACCTTTGGCCAAAAGGCCACGCTACGCGAACGGTCACGCTACGCGATCGCATCACCGGTTTTCTAGCTAGGGGTCGGGGGCGATCGCGACCCCTAGGTTAATTAGGCCAGACTTAGACTTATCGATGTTAAGTCAAAATGTCACACAGTGCGATCAAGCCCGCTGGTAGGTTAGGTTAAGTTAAGTAACCCAATAATCTCACTAAATTAATTTAACAAAACTCGCGGAATTCCCCACCCTCTTCCAGGGTGGGGATGGATAGCGAGACAACAACTTGTAATGACAAATCATCACGATTCATGTTAGAATAAAGATGGTCGCTGACCCGCCTGACTGACTAAAAGGCTACCTTACAAATGGTCTAAAATCCTATCAGTTTTTAGACCATTAGGTGTACAAAGTACTAGCAGAGCTCAGGGAAGAGACAAGCCCCGGCTGGTTGACCACAGAGTCGTAATTCCAAGGTGAGTCTGCCCTTGTAAACTATATGTCTGCGGAAGGCGGATATCTGCCTGTGGACGCTGAGTAAGACCGTATTGCAGCTTGCTGTTTGAGGCATCGGGGACGCGCGCGGGAAGCCCGAAAGACGAATAAAACCGTCCCTGAGTTGACCTGAGAATTGGAAGCCCCAACCTCAGCGAAGCAGGTTGGGGTACTTCACATTACTTCCGCTCAAAGGAGGCAATCAAAGGGTTCTCAGAACATAAGTATTGATTGATTGCTGACAAAGCTTGAGGTTGATGGGAAACATGAGCATCAATGAATAAACCAATTGTTTCTGCTAGCAAATTCCGTAGTAGGTCTTCCGGTTGAGATGCTGGATAGTCTAGGAAAGGTCTACCAGTAGTGGAATCAAATGGATAAGCAATAGAGAAATGATTGGCTCCCTCTAGAAGTAGCAGATAACTATCGTCTCTGCCTGCTGAGATCGCTTCCCTAAAAGTGCGTAACACTGGAGTGGTTGCTTGTTCCCAAGTCACTCCATAGCGATGGCTGCTGTTGGCAATAACTCCATCACAGGTTCCTCCAATCAGCATTAATGGTAAAGCATCAGGTAAAGGCAAGATTGTGCCCGATGGATATCCTAGTTGCTTCCCTCCTGCTGTATGTGCACCATAGGCAAAAGAAGCCACAATTTGTGGAAAGAAGCGTGGATTTGCACTTTCAATTGCAACTCTGCCCCCAGCGGAGTGTCCTCCTAGAATGATCTGTTTTAAATCAAGCAGGCCAGCTAGAACTCCGTTAAGTTGTAATTCCTCTAATGCTACCAATAGGCTTGGTAAAGCAGAGGCTGTTGGAGCTGAACCATAGGTGTTTGGATTCAACATTGCGATGTCAACACCTGGAGTCAGACCTACTATACCAGGTAAGTTTTGGGCAACCCAGGAGAAAGTGACAACCACAAGCCCACGTTCTGCCAACTTAATAGCAAGCCACTGATATACTTCAGGACTACAGTTTATGCCATTAAAGAAAATGACGACTTTGAAGGGAGACTGCTGAGGATCAGCAGGAACAATACCCATATTTTGTTCCTGATCGCTGCCTGACATCAGGGCTGGATAGAAAACTTTCAAATGAATGGTGTCATATGGAGAGGAAGCATCTTCTACTTTGGTAGACTGAAAAATTGCTCGAATAACCATACCACAAACACTTATTTATTCAGATTTTAATCAGCTTATCAATTACAGTGAGCTTTGAAGCACACCCATAGATGGAAGGCTAACGGCATTGAGGCTAGCGGCGCGAGACCCACTCTGGGAAAAGCCAATCCTTTCGCCTTCGGGTCCGTTTCAGTCAATGGTGTGGGATTCGTTGATCCTCAATGAGTCGTTCTGACTCAGAAATGGCAAAGTCTCCAACAGCTGACTTCTGAATAGCGGTGAGGGTAGTCTGTTATGTTTTTGGTCTTCTCCCCTGGTGCTGGGGTGACAGAATTACTGCTACAGTAGAGAATCCACTGCCCAGAGCATCCGCTGTGATCAATGGTTAGGAAACCGAGCAACCTCAAGAAATCCAGCACTTCTGTGCTTAGCAAACTAACCGTGAATTAATGATGCGTTACGCTATCACTAACGCATCCTACAAGATCGAATGATCGTACTAGCTTTATGAAAAATGGGGAAAATGGGAAAGGAATCACCTCACGCTGGTATCCCGAAACCCTGAAAAAGCGTATACTTTCCATTGATAAAATCCGGACAAAAATTCAATTTATTGCCGGGGATGGGTTTGAGGTTTGTGAGCAAAATTATCACCGCAACGATGCTATTTACTTCATTGATCCACCTTATTTAAAAGCTGGTCGCAGGCTCTATCGCTATTCAGCAGTTGATCATGAAGCTGTATTTAAACTTGCTAGCCAATTGGAAGGGGATTTTTTGATGAGCTATGACAATGTAGAAGAAATCAGGGATATAGCAAGTGGCTATGAATTTGCTGTACAACCTATTGCTATGAAAAACACTCATCATGCTGAGAAGACCGAATTGCTGATTGGCCGAAATTTCGATTGGTTTTTAGGGTAGTCATTATCTGACGGCTTTGAGGTCTGGGGCTGCTGGTAAACAGGGGAAGTTAGCAGGGTGAAATTAGGCTGATACAACAGAAAAGGGATAAATCAAGATTGTGAGCTTAACCAGGGGCTTACGATCCAAGGTCAAATCGTGAAACCCGCGAATGTGGAATGACCAGGAATCTTTATAACTCCGATGCTGAAAGTCGCCCTTCCATTGGCTCGTATTCATCTTCCAACAGCCAAGTTTGGGTTTCATCATAGGTTGCTCCAGTAAACACAACCTTGTAATTCTCAGCAGGATCGTACACACGACAACTACCTGATGAATTACCCAGTAACAGCAGGATGTAGGGAGGGGATAGCATGGGGTCAATCCAAACTTCAGCGAAATCCCACTCACTATTGGCTGGGTCGAGTACGGGGAATAACATGGTATTGGTTTTTTCCATCAATCTTCACCTCTCCATAAAACAAGGGAGTGCTTGGGCTACCATCGGGGCTGATTCTGTAACCAATTGAATCAGCGAAGAACAAACCGTAACGCTCATATCCTCGTATGACTCCGGTAAACTCTCCTGTCTCTATGATGGCTTGAGCAACTCTTTCCATTGTGGCTTGATTGTTAAAAACATGAGCCGATCGGCCTCGCCTGAGTAACCGCTGTACTTGTGGTGTGCCAGGTAGATGCTTGGCAATGTGTCTAGAATCCAGAAAAATCTCACGATCGATGCCACTCATACACTAGAAATATCGAGTGTTTTGAGCATACCAAATTTATGGTATGGAGCAAGACCACAAAACCCCCTCAACTGCAGCAGACAAAAACCTCTCCTTGAGACTAGAAATACATCAGCAACTTTCGGGATGACTGATCGCCTCCACCCCCTAGAGCATCTGCTGTGATAAATGGTTAGGAAACCAAGCAACCTCAAAAATTCCAGCACTTTTGTGCTTAGCAGACTAACCGTCAATTAATGATGGGTTACGCTATCACTAACCCATCCTACTGGACTTACTGATTACTGACGGCTTTGAGGTCTGGGGGTGCTACTTAAGATCGTATTGGTTTTCTTTCTCCATGCTTGATTGAATGTTCAGCAACAATCGGAGCTTAAACGGTTTATGGAATTCTCCCATCAAGCTTTAGTCTAAACTCCAGTTCTACGATACGGCTTGCTTGCATTACCTTGAAGACTTTGCATCTCTTCTTGAACAGTTATTCCAATTTGGATAGCTTCATTGAATAACCGACCATATTCACTCGATTGCTCACTCAGCTTTAGAATCTGTAAAGGTTCTAAATTGACGGCAAAACTATTTGAAGTGAAATCTGGATTTTCTCTGAATATTTTTTCGAGTTTTAAGGCAGCAATTAAATCAGCTCTAATAATTGTCAGAGCTTCAATCACTTTTTCTTTATTTTCCAATCTATCTAAACCAACTGAACGCCCAGCCTGATCCAAGGCGTCAACTCCTTCAACAAGAGAATTAAAGTTTTTCACTGATTTATATAATCTCTTGAGATGCCTGAATTTATGGTAACCTTTTTTAGCCTCTTTAATTAAAGTATTAATTAACAAAAAAGTAATTATTAAAGAAGTTGAATATACTAAAAATTTAAAAAATCCACTAAAATCATGGTTATCAATAAAGACTTCATTGCATAAAAAAATAAAAATAATTAATACAATAATAATAAAAAAAGAATATGTAAAAATAATCATGTTTTTATGAGACTTTTTATCATAAACTAACTCAAAAACATTTTTTTATAAGTTTGAAGCCTGTAAAACCTCTGTATGGGATATCTTTAGATTTGCAGGGTCATATTTATGCATAAGTACTTGGCAAGTTTTGTCTAAAGTTAACTGTGCAAGCAAGCAGGGATCTATAGGAGAGTATCTATAGAAAAAAGATCAAGAAAAACTCCTGAGAGGGAGCAATTCGAAAAAAGAATAGGGAAAAATCAGCTACAATTAGTCAGTGGAGATGAGGCGTCAATCCTACAGAACTGATTTGAGTAGCCAACAATGGAAATTAATTCAGCCTTTTTTTTACCTCTCCTAAATCGGAAACAGGAAGAGAAAAAAATTGCCTGGTTAGGTAAACAAAGAGATTTAATTAAGATTATGAGAGACTGCCAGAGGTAAGTTAATCGGTTGCTTATGTGGCACGGATTCCACTAATGTAAAATTCTCTGACTACTTAATAGTCTAGTTATAGAAACTTTCTAATGTCAAGCTCACTGGCGGTAGAAATCTTTCGGCAACGCAACAGATCGCCAGTGCTTCCAGTGCATCGACGCTTCCGATAACTGCAATTTTGTTGCCTGCAAGCCTTTTGTCTGATAACTACGGCAAGGTCTGATGGCACCGTTACTATCTCAAGCGACACCATAGTCAGTGTACTGCCGCTTGTAAGGAGCCTGTAAACCCAAGACAATATCCTCTCTGGGAACGCCCATTTCAACTAAATCTTCAGCAGGATTGAGATCTGTGAGATTTTGCTGGAGCCAAATTTTTCCGTCTTTGATATCTAAATGAACTATAGAACGGTAAATCCGATTACAATCTTCCCAACCCACATTCATCCACTGGTAATGATCCCGAACAGTGTCAAAAATGAGTTGTACTTCCACCTCATCATTTGAAACATCATCCTTGGCGTAGTCGTTCAGTAATGTTTGAACGTACTCGCGGTATTGAGCTACTTTCTCCATTCAACAATCACCTCTTTGGCTGAATCATACACAATTATCAAGACCTGATACTGTTGTATACCAGCATGCTTTAGCGTAAAGATCCGCTGTAAGACTTGGAAGTTATAGCACTAGGCATTAATATGTTTGACATTTCTAAACTCCGAAACCTAATCCTAGCTTACTTTTGACTTCTGACTTTTAACTTCTGACTTGCGCGTAGCGCTATATCACCCCTATTGCTCAGGAGCTCAAGCCTACACTCCCCTACCCTGGCAAGTCTAGCTAGGTCACTACAAAAGACTACAGGAAGAATTATGCCTTGGAGTATCAAAGACAAAATCCGTTACAGTATGTAAATAAGCGCAGTTACCTTTTTAACCCAGGCACAATGGTATCCTCTTCCTCGATAGCTGTCAGAGAACTCCCCATATTTCCCCTACCTGAAGTCGTTTTATTTCCTGGACGCCCTCTGCCGTTACACATTTTTGAATTTCGCTACCGAATCATGATGAACACGATTTTGGACAGCGATCGCAGATTTGGTGTCTTAATGTGGGATCCTGTTAAACAGGAACCAGCTACAGTTGGCTGTTGCGCTGAAATTATCCACTTTCAGCGTCTTCCCGATGACCGGATGAAAATAGTAACCTTAGGTCAGCAGCGGTTTCGGGTCTTAGAGTACGTTCGTGAAAAGCCCTATCGGGTTGGACTAGTGGAATGGATTGAAGACCAACCACCTGCTAAAGACCTCAAACCAAAGGCAAAGGAGGTGGCACAGTTATTGCGGGATGTTGTGCGTCTTTCCGCTAAGTTGACCAACCAGAAAATTGAGCTACCAGAAGACCTGCCCGATCTACCCATTGAGTTGTCTTACTGGGTTGCTAGCAATCTGTATGGCGTAGCCTTAGAACAGCAGGCACTTTTAGAGACCCTGGACACGGAAAAACGTCTAGAACGGGAAACAGAAATTCTCACTTCTACTCGCAATCACTTAGCGGCACGTACTGTACTCAAAGATGCCTTAAATTAAGCTTTGATTATAAGCTTAAGAGAGAATAGACCTCGTAGCATTAGTATTTTCTTGATACTGTTTTCATCAATTACTCTCCCTTCCCTTGTCCGAAGTTTCCTATTCCCTATTCGTTGCTCCCAGCGCTATAACAACATTTTTGTTCACCGTTGACGGTTAACTGTTGACAGTCAAATTATCGACATTGATGAGGGTGTAGCTGCCAAAAATCTTGAGGATTTCCTGATCAGGGATTATTTCCTCAAGAGCGGCTTTAAATAATGGTGCATAGAGATCTGATTCCAGTTCAATAAAGAATATGTACTCACCAAGTAATCGCTTGGTGGGACGAGACTCAATCCGACTTAAATTAATACCTCGACGGGCAAATACCTGGAGTGGTTTAGACAAGGATCCAGGTATATTAGCAGGAGGACTAAATGCTAAGGAGGTATGACTACCTCCAGGAGATGGCTTTAAACTCAGCACCCAAAATCGAGTGAAATTATCGGGATAGTCATTAATGTTAGATGCCAGTACTGGTAGAGTATAAAGCTTTGCTGCTCGTTCAGAAGCGATCGCTGCTGCATTGTGATCTTTGTCCAAAAATTGTAGCGCTTCAGTAGTGGAGTTGGTCGGTACCAGTTGCACTGATGGCAGAAACTGCTCCAACCACCGCTGACACTGAGCCAGGGCTTGGGGATGGGAATAAACCGTTTTAATTTCTGCTATGGTTGATGCCCGTGACATCAGACAATGTCTGATTGGCAAAACCAGAGCCTGTTGGATTTGGAGCTGATCTAGTTGCCAAAGCCGATCTAGTGTCATGGCGACACTGCCTTCAATGGAATTCTCTACAGGTACCACTGCTAGATCAACTTGTTGGTTAGCTACTGATTGTAAGGTTTGGCCAATGCTGGGATAAGGACACAAGAGGGATTGTTGACCCTGTTGTTTCTGGAGTCGCTCAGCATAAGCTGTGGCAGCGGCTTCTGTATAAGTTCCTGGTGGTCCGAGATAGGCAATAGAAAGTGACATAATAGACAATATAATTTGAGTTGTGAACAAAATCGTTTAGGGAAGGGCAAGAGGCAAGAGGCAAGAGGCATGCTAGCAATAGGCATGCTAGCAAGAGGCAAGAGGCAAGAGGCATGCTAGCAATAGGCATGCTAGCAATAGGCAAGAGGCAAGAGGCATGATAGCAATAGGCATGCTAGCAATAGGCAATAGTTAATCAAGTAGATAAGGATTTTTAGTCAGGTCAAAAACTGTAATCCTTGTATTGATGCAGTCGCTATGATAATTTTTTGGTGTGATCATAAATCAGTATTGAGTTTGATGATATAGTTGAAAATGGTATCTAGATGATGCAGGTTTAATGGCAGGGCTATTTCATTCTCATGAAAGCTAATAAATGCTAGGCTTACAAGTTAGCTGAGAGTTTCATGAGTGACCATGCGTTTGTCTGCCCAATCTGCCCCTGCTGTCTCAGTTCCTAGCCTCACCCCA
>NZ_JAAHHM010000181.1:0-10866 GCF_010692445.1 Moorena sp. SIO3E8
TTTGTTGGGTTACCTTCCTTACCGCTAGCATTTTTCCTGACCAGGACTTCATCAGAGTCTTTTGCAGCTTTCTTACCACTCGAACATCACCACGTTGAGAGGCTTGGTATATCCGTTTTTGCAACTTGAATACAGTTCGTTCTAGCTTTCGCCAATTGACCTGATTCCATTCCGACTGTGGGGAGAACCCCCGAGTTTTAGACATATTGATTGCTACTTATAGCTATACCTTTTCCTATCACGTGAGTCTGTCAGCGTATCCTAAATATTACTCTAGGCTTTTGCTTTTGACTCAATCTCTCCCTCATAGGACTTGCGGTTAACTACCTACTTGAAGACCGACCTCTTCAAGAGTGCCTATGGGGGTTACTTCGTTCCTGAAAACCATTCTGTTGAACTTTTAGAGTGATACTTTCCACCGGGAATTTAGGGAAATCATTATAAGAAAAGCTAATCTTATAATCCTGTTTATTCCGTTGACTTTTGTCTGTAGCGTATCAGCCTTTCTTTCGCTACGTCAGCATTACGATGGTTTGGCATATCTTCCTTGTGGTACTCATGAGTTCTTTGCCTGCTACTAACACCATCTTGGGCTGACAGTGCTTCGCTGTTCGACCCCGCTTTAACCTAGAGCTTGTTAGTTCTCAGTGATTAGGGGTAAGGCTGTCACTCGGATTTCACGAGGGTTGGTATTTCACCAACATGGTTTTCAAGTTATCAAGGTTTGACCCTTGCGGCTAGTCCCCCAAATCCTTTATGGATAAGGTTTATAGCCAACGAATCACACAGCTTTACTACTGACGGAATGCCCTACCGCCAAATTTAATATATTGATCGCCGCATTTACATCCCTGTTAGCAACATATCCACAATGAGGGCAGGAATGAATGCGGTCTTTCAGTTTTTTAGGTACTTTTGTGCCGCAATTAGAACAGTTTTGACTAGTGTTTTTAGGGTTAACTCCTTTCGCTATCAGTCCAGCATTCTCGGCTTTGACTGACAGGATTGAGAGGAATTGACCCCAACCAGCATCTAGGATAGATTTGGCCATTTTTGTTTTGGCCAAACCTTTAATGTTTAGTTTCTCGTGAGCTACCAGGTCGTGACTATCTAGTAGCTCTTTAACTGTTTTGAAATGAAAATCTTTACGGGTGTCAGCTACCTTTTTGTGAGCTTTTCCCAGTTTTAGAGCAGCCTTTTTTCTGTTATTACTGCCTTTTTTTGATCTACTGACAGCCTTTTGAATCTTTTTAAGTCGCTTCTGAGCTTTTTTATAATACTGAGGAATTGGTACCTCAGAGCCATCGGACTTGACTAAGAAAGACTTTAGACCCATGTCTATCCCAATAGGATTAGAAACACTATCTACTGGGATGATATCCGGAACGGAGTCGTTCTGGATAGACAGCGTGACGTAGTAACCGTCAGCTTTTCGGGTTATGGTGGCGGTTTTTATCTTGAACCCTTCTGGAATAGGTCGATGATAAATCATCTTGACTTTTCCGAATTTTGGAAGAGTTAAAACATTACCGCTTATGGGGTTATTAGAGAGGGATGGGAAAGTAAAAGATTTATACCTGTTTTTGGCCTTAAATCTCGGTCTACCGCTCTTTTTACCGTTAATGTCACCCTTTAAGAAACGTTTAAAGGCTATATCTACTCTTTTGACGCAATCCTGTAAGACTTGAGATTGGACTACCTTGTACCAAGGTCTATCCTGTTTTAATCTTGGAAGAGTCTTCTTTTGGGAAAAATAATCAGGATTATTTCTTAACTCTGGAAGGTGGCAGACCAAAGGACAGGAGTTAATAGAGCAGCGGTTTTGTTCATACCAGTTGAATCTATCAGCAAGCAGAAAATTGTATTGATGTCGGAGCATATCCAACCATATCTCTATCTCTGCCTCTTGTGACTTGGTTAGCCTTAATCGGTACTGATACGCTGCTCTCATTGTTGCTGTTTGCTGTTTTTCGACCTATTATTAGTATAGTAAACGTATTTACATGTATGAATGCAAAATAAAATATAAAAATTTAATGATTAGGTTAACTAGCTTTGAGAAAAGGCAACTTCAACAGGAAGCTGTTCGCGTAGCGTGACCAAAGGTCAATCGGAGGGGGATAACCTGCTCCGAACTACTCAGGAGCTTGATAGCTCGTTTCCCTGAACCGAAAGAGTCTTAGTTGGCAATTACGTTTCACTTCATTGCCCCGCTATCATCCCGACACCCACCTGATTAGGTAGGGTGTCGGGATGATAGCGGACTAGCTAAGCGCAATAGAACTAGAGCTCGGCGTAACAGTGCTGGGAGTCTAGTTCAAGATGCAGGGTTTGGTGCTGCTGCTAGTGTTGTCACTGGCGTGATCATTGATAATAGCTCCGTGGTAGATAATACCAAAAATCAAAAGTCATGACATACATACAGATTGCAAAAGCCAATGTATATGGTCATGTTTTTATTGTAAGTATGACGCTACTTTTGAAAACTGGTATAATGCGGTCAAAGGTGCTGCTACTGGTCTAACCATTAACCTTCTAGACCGTTAAGACTTTTAACCCAAAGGAAAAACCAATGGGATGGGCTGTGCCGATCCCATTCGCCCCCTACCAATTAGGATTCACTATCACCACTATCCAAACCATATGCCCCACCTCCAGGCGTCTCAATCACAAACACATCACCTGTATTCATTTCCACTACCCCAGTACTACCCAACTCCTCAAGCGTTCCATCCTTCCGTTCCACATAATTTTTTCCCAAAGCACCCGCTTCACCACCATTTAACCCAAAAGGCTTGACCACTCGACGTCCAGATAGAATTCCTGCGGTCATAGGTTCTAGGAAACGAATCTGGCGAATTACGCCATTACCCCCACAATGAACGCCCTTACCCCCACTATCAGAGCGAATCCCAAACCTTTCCAACAGTACTGGAAATCGCCATTCCAACACTTCTGGGTCAGTTAAGCGAGAATTCGTCATGTGAGTATGTACCGCATCTGTGCCATCAAAATCAACCCCTGCCCCAGAGCCTCCACAAATGGTTTCATAGTATTGATAGCGCTCATTGCCAAAGGTAAAATTATTCATAGTACTCTGAGAAGCTGCCATCACTCCTAAAGCACCATAGAGCGCATCGCTTATTGCTTGGGATGTTTCCACATTCCCCGCTACCACTGCTGCTGGATAACGGGGATTCAGCATAGAACCTTCGGGAATAATCACCTCCAAAGGCTTCAGACAACCAGCATTGAGGGGAATATCATCATCCACTAGGGTGCGGAAGACGTATAGCACTGCTGCTTTGCATACCGCTGACGGTGCATTAAAATTACTATCTAACTGAGGCGAGGTACCGGTAAAATCAATCTTGGCACTACGGCTGTCCCGCTCAATAGTAATCGTGACCTGAATCTTAGCACCCCCATCTAACTCATAGCTGAAACTGCCATCTGTGAGCACATCAATCACCCGGCGCACTGACTCCTCAGCATTATCTTGGACATAACCCATATAGGCTTGCACTGTCTCTAATCCATAGTGGGCTACCATCTGCCGTAACTCTTGTACACCTTTCTCATTGGCAGCAATCTGTGCTTGTAAATCAGCTATATTCTGAGTCAGATTCCGGACTGGATATTGACCCCCTAACAGGAGTTGGGTTATTTCATTTTCTCGGAATTTACCATTCTCAACCAGCAGGAAATTGTCAATTAATACCCCTTCTTCCTTCACACTGGTACTATTAGGAGGCATGGAACCGGGAGTGATACCACCGATGTCAGCATGGTGTCCTCGGGAAGCGACAAAGAATAAAGGGGAGAGGGGAGAAGGTTCCTTTAGCCCTAGGGAAGAGTTGAGGAAAACTGGAGTAACAAGGGTAACATCTGGGAGATGAGTGCCACCGTTGTAGGGATTGTTGAGAACATAGACATCCCCAGGTTTAAGACTATCACCATGGGCATCAATCAAGCTGCGGACACTTTCACTCATTGACCCCAAATGCACTGGAATATGAGGCGCATTGGCTACCAATTGCCCTTGTTGGTCAAAAATCGCACAGGAAAAGTCTAGCCGTTCCTTGATATTGACTGAATAACTGGTATTTTGGAGAGTTGTCCCCATTTGCTCTGCTATGGAACGGAATAGATTGTTAAAGATTTCCAGCATGACCGGGTCAGGATGGGGTGAAGCTTGGACGGTATTTGGTGACAGCTGATCTATAGTGCTATTTGTCAAGCTTTCCAGGTTGTCTTGCTGCTCCTCCAAACCAGATTTAACTAATATCAAATGATTCCGTTCACTCACCTCTGCCTTCCAACCAGGCTCAATCACATTAGTTCCGGTTGCCTCAATAATTAATGCCGGACCCAGCACCGAATCCCCTGGCTGCCAATCCTCTCGCCTAAACACAGGGGTATCCCACCAGCGATTAGCGGTATACATTTGCACTGTGGCAACGGGAGCACACATTTGCCCTGTCTCACGAGATCGTATCGGTTCTGTTGGGATAGCCATCCGCTTTACTAACTCTACCGAAACCACTTCGACCATCAACGTTTTCCCTGGCACGATAAATCCATAGCGCTGTTGATGGAATCGCTCAAACTCTTCCGTGATCTGATCAATCCGACCAAACCCAACAACCAAAGCTGAATCGGTGCCCTCATAGCGCAAATGGACTCGCCGAATGACCTCAATCTCGTTACTATTCCGATCCTGGGCATGGTTGTGATTCAACTCTTCTATTCCCTGAGCCACCAACTTGGCCAAAATTCCCTCTAACTCCAACCCCTCTACTAACTCAGCCTCAACTGACTGTTCTTTCAATACCCTAATATCGGCTAAACCCATGCCATAAGCGGACAATACTCCAGCAAAGGGATGAATGAACACTCGCTTAATCCCTAAGGCTTCCGCAATTAAACACCCATGCTGGCCACCAGCACCGCCAAAGCAACATAGGGTATACTCGGAAACGTCATAGCCCCGTTGTAGAGAAATCTGCTTAATGGCATTGGCCATCTTCTCGACTGCGATCGCTAAAAATCCTGCTGCTACTTCCTCTGGTTTGCGCTTATCCCCAATCTCCTCGACCAATCCTTCAAACCTCTGCCTTACCACTTCAGCATCCAACGGCAAGTTACCATCCGCTCCAAACACCTTGGGAAAAAATCCTGGCTGCAACTTCCCTACCATCACATTGCAATCGGTCACTGTCAACGGACCCCCCTTACCGTAGGAAGCAGGACCTGGATTTGCCCCAGCTGACTCTGGTCCTACCCGATAACGGGCACCATCAAACTGGACAATGGAGCCACCACCAGCAGCTACCGTATTAATTGCCATCATTGGCGTGCGCAACCGCACCCCAGCAATCTCAGTTTCAAAGGTACGCTCGTATTCCCCGTTGTAATGGGCGACATCTGTAGAGGTGCCACCCATATCAAAGGTAATGATCGTCTCAAAACCAGCAATTCGACTAGTCTGTACTGCTCCGACAATACCCCCAGCAGGTCCTGATAAAATACTATCCTTGCCTTGAAACTGTTGCGCGTCCGCCAGTCCTCCGTTTGACTGCATGAACATCAATAGTCCAGAGGTTTTTCCCCGTAAGCCTTCAGACCGGGTAGGTTGAAGGTTATTTTCCAAAACTTCATTGGTCAACCCGCCAAGCTGCAACTGTTGTTCTACCTGATCTACATACCGACGCAGAATCGGTGATAAATAGGCATCAACCACTGTGGTATCCCCCCGACTGACTAATTTCATCAAAGGAGTCACTTGATGAGATACTGATATTTGGGTAAAACCAATCTCTAATGCTATGGTCGCTATCTGCTGTTCATGAGTGGGATAGCGATAGCCGTGCATCAAGACAATGGCGCAGCTACGAATACCGTCATCATAAGCAGCTTGCAAGGATTGGCGGGTGCCAGCCAGATTGATGGGGATTAGCTCTTCACCCTGGGCGCTGTACCGTTCTTCTATCTCAATCACCCGTTCATAGAGCATTTCAGGGAGCACAATTTCACGGGCAAAGATATTCGGGCGATTTTGATAACCAATGCGCAAGGCATCTTGGAAGCCCTTAGTAATTACTAGGACAGTGCGATCGCCTTTCCGTTCCAACAACGCATTGGTGGCTACTGTCGTTCCCATCTTGATCGCTTCCATGGCATCACTGGGTATCGGCTTACCAACAGGGATGTCTAAAATCTCTCGAATTCCCTGTACTCCAGCATCTTGGTACCGTTCAGGATTTTCTGAAAGCAGCTTATGAATTATCAACTGCCCATCCGGGCGTTTTGCCACAATGTCCGTAAAGGTACCACCTCGATCAATCCAGAATTGCCAGCGTCCAGTGGAAGTAGTAGTCATATTTGCCCGATTTTTCCTAAAACACTAAAGAAATGGGGAAGATGATGGAGAATTTCCCAATAGTTTTGATTGTCGCTCTCGCCCCGTAGGGCATCCATTACCTCCATCCCGTAGGGTGTGTTAGGGGTGGGCTAACCCTGATTTTCCGCCTCTGAGCGCCTAGTTGAAATAGCCCACCCTGTAACGCACCACTTTTTTAATTAATTTCAATAATATACAGTTTAAATGCACAACAGCTTAGAGGTTGTCTGAGAAGTCTAATTTGCTACATCCAAGCCCCCGTTGGTCCCCCAATTTTGCGGTGCGACCCAAGGGCGATTTACTCGCCCATTGGAAAGCGCACCGGAAGGGACTTTTAGAAGCCAATTGACTCTTGTTCCCCCCAAAGTTGGGGGGCTAGGGGGGCAAAATGCAGTATCAAAAAACTTTTCAGATATCCTCTTATAACGGATAAAATGCCATAGGTGAAACCAACAAACGTTTAGACAGCTTTTGAATTTGTCCAATTGTCAATTCTTGTTGACCACTAACAAGTAAATTACATGTTGCTTCGGAACCAAAAATATCTATAATTTCTTGAGATTGAAGATAATGCTCCTTCAGAATTACTCGCAATAAATCGGTTCCATGAATGTCAGGGATTAACTGACCACTATTGTTGGGGTTGTGTTGGAAAACCCTTTTCAGTCCCTCTTTGGCAATATAACCAAAAAACATCAACCCTAGGCGTTTACCAGCTTCAATCAATAACTCATCCCACAGAATTTTTATCTCCTGTATAGGGAATAGATAGTAACCAGGATAAGAACTACAATTCCTTCTCTTGGTTACACTTAAATTTATCTTGGGAAGAAGGCAGAAGGGGAACATTTGAAATAATCTGCTAGTTTCTGGATATGTTCCACGGTTAGATTTCTTTTGCCACTTAAGATCATTGAAACAATTGATTTCGTCTTAAAAATGCTAACTAGGTCTTGCTGACGCAATCCATGTTCCTTGATGAGTAACTTGAGTAAGTCAATCCCGTGAATATCTGGAATTAATGTTTTCTTCCTCTGATAGTCGTGCAATAGTACAGTCAAAGTAGCAAGGTAACTATCTTGATCTTCAGTTAACTCAACCCATGCCTCTAGATCTAGAAGCAAGTTAATGAGATTTTTGGCCGCCTCTTCCTCCGCCTCAGACACAATGGGAAGAAGTGGGTGTTCTTTTACCAAATCAAGATAGCTTTTTGGAATGGTTTCATAGGTCTTGTCTATCATAATCCGCGTTCGCAATAATATGGCGAACAACTATCTGCTTGTATTTGAAGTTGATACGAGCTTTAAGGGTATAACGACCGCATCCAATCGTAAATAAAGCGTTACTTTCTTTACCCTCTCTTGAGGGAAAAGATTGACGCATTTGCTCAAAGCTAGACCACTGTCCTGTTTCTAAAAGCTTGAACCAGGCAGCTATATATTCCTTTGATTCCGGGTGGTTGTGCCAAAACTTAGCGATGTCAAAAAAAGTGAATACGGTATGCATGTTAATATCTCCAAGTAAGGATTCAACGAGAGATCCTGGCAAGGAGCATTAAGACACTCATAACATTACAAGCAAGGGCATCGCCAGTTGTCGCAGACTACTCGTAATGCCCAATATACAAAGATTTTGCGGAAAAAATTGCCCATTAAATAGGACAATTAATAGCCGATTATTCTTTGTTTTATTGAACATTACGAGTAGTCTCAATGCAGTCCTGTTCATAGATACCTCTCTAGAACTAAATTGAGTAAGTCGTTAAGCAGGTGCAGAAAATTAATTGCACATTTTACAAAACTCAAAGCCCTACAATGTAAGGCTTACAGATTTGTTTACCTGCTTATGTTCGTCAATCTAATAGATACCTCTCTAGAACTAAATTGAGTAAGTCGTTAAGCAGGTGCAGAAAATTAATTGCACATTTTACAAAACTCAAAGCCCTACAATGTAAGGGTTATAGAGATTGAGACTAGGTAATTAATTCTGCGCTCGGTGCTTATGTAAACTAAGTTAGCAAATTGCGAACTGGTTGTCAACCACCCCTTCAAATCCTTGCCCGACTCAAGCAATATCGAGGGTAAGCGACGCGCTACGATAAGGGAGCCTGGGAACTTTCGCGCTAAGTAATTGATCTGGCTGCTGCCGTAATCTGGTTTAATTGATCACACGCCCTAGGAGTAGGATGCTCACTGCTAGCAGAACACCTAGGAAAATCAAAACAGAAAGACAAGCCCAGTTGAAAGCTAATTGAAAAGTTAATTATAATTGCACAATGTTCTTATGATCAGGAATATCAAGACCAAATGATTCACCTACCGATGACTTGAATTAATTAATTATTATAACTAGAAGTCTCAACAATACATTGCTCTTCGTTTGTATTATAATCCTCCTCATCAAGCCTAAGACTGAGAAGACTAGACTCGTGAAAGCAAAAGCCAAACCCAAGAAACTACTAGGTTTTTTATATACTTGCTTATTCCTTGGTTTAGGAATACTCCCCACAGTAGTCAAACCAACACCAGCCCTTAGTGCAGAATACATTTACTTTAACTATGGTCCGTTAAAATTGTCCCTTTCCCGGGAATCTCTGGAAATTTTCGCCAATGAGGGCAGAATTACTAAGGAATTTGAGTTCTACGCCCAAATGCTGAACCCAGAAGCCTTGGAACAGTTGCGGATGCTACTCCAAAAGCGGATTAAAATCAGTCCTGTGGCCATCTCGCGCTTAGGTAAATCCCCCATGGGAGAAGCCTTTCTGGAAGGTTTGGGAAAGATGATCAAAACGCACCCTGGTCGCAATGGTTTACATAGTCTTCGGGGGGCGCTGGTTTTGGCAGCAGCTGACTCCGAAGGTCTAACTCTAATGAATATAGTGCGCCAGTTTCCCACCGAGGGGATGTTGATTGATACTGACTATATCTTCGATGTCCAAAAAGAGCTAGCTACCCTATTTCGATATCGAGATGCAGCCGTGAATGCGATCGCAAACCAAGCCACCCTAGAAGCCGCTGCCGAGAATACCGTTAATGTCTCCCAGTTAGCAGATTTACAACAACCAGGTCCTTATCAATTCACAGACCAAGTCATCACCCTTTCCGGTCGCCGCCGTCAATCCCCTCTAGGGTTATCCGGAGAAACCAAGTTTGAGGTTGCTCTGTACTTACCCAAAGGCAATCCAAAACCAGCCCCCTTAGTAGTCATGTCCCATGGCTTTGCCTCAGATCGCAACCATTTCACCTATTTAGCTTCAACCGCGAGAAGCCTCACAACGAACATGCGTAGCATAAGTGTGAGATGAATCGCGGACAGAGTTTTTTTACCAAGCAGGGAACTCAAAATCGTTTATATCGTCTATAATGAAAGTAGTAGGGTAAATCAAATTAAGAGCTAACCGCCACCTACGTGCCTAAAATAGAACTCATTATATTGTTCCGGTGCGGAGGGGCATCCCGTATCGTTAATAAAGCTTACCGAGTATCCGTTCGCGTAGCGTCGGCGAAAGCCGATACCGTTGGGTGGAGTTGGTAAGAAGCCCACACTATAATCTTTGATTCAGTGTGGGAGTATGTCACATATTCGATATGTGCTCGATGAGCTCGAAGACCTCTCTAAATCTGACCCTAATTTTGCTAATCAGCTGAATCTGGAACAGGTAGGTGTGATTGGTCATTCCTTCGGGGGTTACACAGCGTTAGCCGTAGCAGGTGCAGAAATTAATGATTTAAGACTGCGCCAAGTGTGTCCTGATCAAGACCCAACCTTCAATCTATCTGTACTGCTCCAATGCCGTGCCAATCGCTTACCCCCGTTTAACTATAACTTGCAGGATCCACGGGTCAAAGCTGTAATCGCTGTTAATCCTATTACCAGCACAGCCCTTGGTCAAGCTAGCTTGGGTAAAATTCAAGTGCCAGTCATGATTATGGCAGGTAGCCACGACATAGTAGCACCAACTGTCCCAGAACAGATTCACCCCTTCATCTGGCTCAATACCCCAGAAAAATATCTGGCAATGATTGTTGATGGCAACCACTTCTCCACTAGTGGTGCATCGGGCGACGATTTTGCCCTGTTTCCTAGAGAATTACTCGGTTCCAATCCTCAGGTCGGACTTTCTTACCTAAAAGCCTTAAGCTTAGCTTTTGTTAATACTCATATTCGGGATTTACCAAACAGAGAATTAACAAGCGAGAGTTAGCTACCTAATTTATTAGGTAGGCGTGGAGCGTACCGGGATTTATCCCGGCTCTCGTGTTATTTGCCCTTCTGGTTTTCAATATACCTTTTCACTGTTTCTGTGTTTGCGTTTCCGGTAGTTGAACAGAAATAACTAGTGCAGCGCGGCAGAAATACTTGAGCAGCTGCTGATAATGGTAAAATAGAAGGATGAACTGCTTACCTACTCGATGCTCAGCTTACCCTATTGTACTCTTCACAACTTGTGCTATGCCTGACCC
>NZ_JAAHHM010000182.1:0-10835 GCF_010692445.1 Moorena sp. SIO3E8
GTTCTTTTAGCTCTTGCTTTTCTTCCGGACTCAAGTTCATGAGTTTTAGTAATTATTAGAAACTATTTATCATTAATAATATCATGATATCATGATTTTGGTATTTTTGCAAAACTGAGATGCACCCAAATGCCATCTCCTCCACTATAACCAACTAACTTAAGTAACCTCTCCACCATCTCTACCTCGCAATGGGTAAAGATTGGCGAACATTCCTCGGTGTGAACATTAGAATTAATGTAGTTAGACATGAAGTCGGCGAAAATGCCCACTGGGTCTGGGTATGAGAATAGATACTTTAAATTCTGTGGTCTGTATATATCTGGTGTAATGGAAAGAGTGGACTGGATAAATTCACTAATACGCTCTAACCTTTCTCGCTCAGGCAAGGAATATATACCATTGAGGAGATTCAAACATCGATCAATATCCTTGCTGTCTAGCACCCTATCCAAACTTATGGAAATCAGTAAATTTACTATAGGATTATTGTAATCTAAATCTCTCTTGAGCTACCCTAAATACTTCGATTACCCAAGGTAATCGGGCGCAGGTTCAGTGGATTTAGTAGATTCAGTGGATTCGACGGGAGCAAGCATAGATAACGCACTAATGGCTCCCCTTACCTGATCCGGTCGCACTTCCAGGTATTTGTACAATTCATCTAGCGTCTGATGTCCGGATATTTCCTGAATCACCCGCAAGGGAATTCCTGCGTTGCTTAGTTGGGTGAGTGCGGTTCTGCGGAAACTGTGGGTACTGACCGCTTCTATACCCACCCGTTCACATGCTTCTCGAAGGATCCAGCTGGCAGCATCTGGGGTGATATGTCCTTTACCATGGCTACCCTAGTGCCAACATAATAAATGTGTGTTTCTGGTTGTGTTCATCAATGAAAGTTTTGCGTAAAAGTATTGCGTAAACAGGTTAATTGAAGTACCAATAACGCCCATTAAAGGAATTAATTATTTTATCAAATTGCAATTCAACAATCGTTAACATCAAATCAGTGACTACTAAAAAGCGATTGACCGTAGGTCACGCTACGCGAACGCATTTCAGTGGCGGTTGTGCAGAAAAATCTCCAAGATAACAAAAAGGACAACAAGCATTCTTGATAATGCTGTGCTGTCCGTGAAGGGTTGAAGGTTCAAGGTTATCCAGTTGTTTTGTTCGCCTTTGGCGTTCGGTTTAGGGTAGGTTATCTGGTTGTTCTTGCCCAGGTGTCCGGTTTAAAGTAGCTTATACCAAGCTGGATCCCTTCTCCAAAAAATCCAGTAGAATACGCTGATGAGCAGGACCAAGGGGTCGCACCTGACCAGCCTTGGCAGAATAAGACTCGCCCTGGCGAATCTGCTCAGGAGTCAACAACCCCATATCCCAGCCTTCCCCTAAGACCAACTGTGAGAGTTCCACGGTCAGGGGTACTGCAAAAACATGACGGAACACATGGGGTTCAGGATAATGGCCAAACAAAGATGCTGAGGGTAGCGCATAGCTAATTTCTTCCACCAATTCCCGCCTGAGAGCTTCGATTGGGGTTTCTCCGGGTTCGATGTGTCCCCCAAATAAACCCCACAAACCAGGGTAAAGAATACCAGGAATATTGTCCCGTAGCTGCATCAGGAACTGACCTTGCCGATAGAGAATAGCGATCGCTACTTGAACTTGCTTACTGCTCATCTGTTGGTGCTGGAAGTAAGGGGGACTTAGGTTGATAGACTTGCCGTTGTAGCTGCTCAAGCTCTTGAATAAATAATTCACCCAAATCTTGTCCAGCAATGGGAATGCTTTGAAATTGAGGCTTACCTTGGATCAAGACTTGATCACCGATATTGGGCAAAGTTCCCTGAGAGACTACCCAAATGGTACTAGTGGCATCTTGGAGTTCATAAGCATTCGCATCTAAAAGTGGTGCTTGATTAGTAACTTTACCCCGAAGGTAAACTGTATCGATAGTATTCTGATTTTGTGGTATATCAAGGATTTTTGTGACCTTTACACCAGGGTAGCTAATATTAAGCTGATGAATGCCATTATGGGCTAAGGGACTACAGCCAACAGTCCCGGCTCCTACAAGTAAAACCCAAAACGGTAAAAGAGTTGACCAATACTTAGTTGGCATATTGAAATCCTATGATGTTTTCAGTTGTCAGTTGCCAATGAACTCTGTTTGGAGGAGTGAAAAAGGAAGTAGGTTGAAACATAAATGTTCGTTCCCCAGCCTCAAGTAAGTCGCTCCATGCATCTACAGCATCTACAATGTTCTAACCCAAGTAGGCAGCATCTGTACACCCGTCTACACTGTTTAACCCAATTGACCAATGACCAACATACTTGATGGTAAGACCATAGCTAAAAAAATTCAGACCCAGCTGCAAGAACAGACAAAGAAGCTGACGTTGAAACATGGACGACCTCCTGGATTAGCAGTGTTGATGGTAGGTGACAACCCTGCTAGCGCTGCCTATGTTCGTAATAAAGAGCGTGCCTGTGCTAAAGTGGGCATTGCTTCTTTTGGTCGTCATTTTCCCAGTAACACGTCCCAAGCAGAACTCGAGCAAGCCATTAACGCCCTCAATCAAGATCAGCGTGTAGATGGAATTCTGGTCCAGCTGCCCTTACCCGACCACCTAGATGCTGTTTCATTACTGCACCAAATCCATCCGGATAAAGATGTTGATGGATTACACCCTGTTAATCTAGGTCGTCTGCTCAGGGGAGAGCCTGGTTTACGTAGCTGTACACCAGCAGGGATAATGCACCTGTTGCAAGAGTACCAGATTAATTTGTCTGGTCAAAAGACAGTAGTGGTAGGACGTAGTATTTTAGTAGGTAAACCTCTAGCACTGATGCTACTAGAAGCCAACGCTACAGTAACAATTGCTCATTCGCGCACCCAAGATCTGGGGGAGCTGACACGTCGAGCTGATATTTTGGTAGCAGCTGTGGGACGACCTCAACTGATTACCAGTGACATGGTAAAACCAGGTGCTGTTGTAATTGATGTTGGTATCAATCGCGTTAGTGATCAACAAGAAAAATCTCGTCTTGTGGGAGATGTCCACTTTGACTCTGTTCAGGAAACTGCCCGATATATTACCCCTGTCCCTGGTGGCGTCGGACCGATGACAGTGGCTATGCTACTAAATAATACAATCCTTAGTTATACAAAGAGGTATTCTTGAACAGTTTTGCTCTGGTGAAGATTGACAAGAGTCTATTGAACCTTTGTTTATGACTAAAATCATTTAAATTCACAGGAGGCTAGGTCAACAAAAGAACTAATTAAAAAAACTTAAAGCTATAAGATATAAAAATATTAAAAATCTGTGTTTTTTGTTTAAGAACATATTAAATGTGGGGATTGACAGGGATAGACTTTAGTTTAGCGCTACTGATAAATTTCACAACTCGACAATCGTAAATACCATCAGTAAAGAGTTTTGTCCATCAAACGAGAAGCACAAGAATATGACAAGGGAGTTTCAAGAAGACCCCCAGCCCCGTAAAATTGTTAGAGGAATCAGATAATCAAGGAATCAAGGCATGGTAGCGACGGAGGGGCGACCTACCCCCAAGAGGGAATCCCCAAGTTTAGACTTAGTAACTTACTTAAAAGAGCGAAAAGCTCTAATTGAGTCAGCTTTAGACCAGGCTCTGCCCCGAATGGAGCCCGACAAAATTTACGAGGCAATGCGTTATTCTCTTTTGGCTGGAGGTAAACGCTTGCGCCCGATTCTGTGCCTAGCTACCTGTGAGCTGATGGGTGGCACGGTGGAAATGGCAATGCCAACCTCCTGCGCTCTGGAAATGATCCATACCATGTCATTGATTCATGATGACCTACCAGCAATGGACAATGACGATTACCGTCGGGGTAAACTAACTAACCACAAAGTTTTTGGTGAGGACATTGCCATTCTCGCAGGTGATGGTTTATTAGCTTATGCATTTGAATATGCGGCGGCTCAAACTAAAAATGTACCAGCTCCCCAAGTTTTGCAGGTAGTTGCTTGGTTGGGTAGAGCAGTCGGGGCATCGGGATTGGTTGGGGGTCAAGTGCTTGATCTCGAATCAGAAGGTAAGTTGGATATTAAAGAAGAAACCCTCACCTTTATCCATACTCATAAAACTGGTACTTTGCTAGAAGCCTGTGTAGTTTGTGGTGGAATATTGGCAGGGGCAACGACAACTAACTTACAAAAGCTTTCCAAATATGCCCAAAATATTGGTTTAGCATTTCAAATTGTCGATGACATCCTAGATATCACTGCTACTCAGGAGGAACTGGGTAAAACAGCAGGTAAGGATGTTAAAGCACAAAAGGCAACTTATCCTAGCCTCTGGGGGCTAGAGGCATCAAAAACAAAAGCCCAGGAGCTGGTGAATGAGGCAAAAGCTCAAATGGAATCCTTTGGGGAAAAGGCTCAACCCCTGATTGCGATCGCTGACTTTATTGTGAATCGCACTCATTAAGGTACTTGGTATTGGGGTAAGGCCAACGAAAGTTAAAGGATGAAGTGTTTAATCCTAGCCTACAGGAACACCAAAAACAAACTTCATCCTTAATTATACCATAGAAGGGACGCTATCCAGGGAACATACTTCATAATTCATACTTGATCCTTCATACTTCATCGTTTCCCCAATGCTGAGTTATCGATGACCAATGACCAATTTAAAATAAATAATTATGCAGGACTTTAGCGACATCCTAAACAACCAGGTGTTGCTGGTTGCGCTCATTGCTTGTCTGGTGGCTCAACTATTTAAGTTTTTGGTTGATCTAACCAAAAATCGCAAACCTAATCTTCGGGTACTGATGACTGCTGGTGGAATGCCTAGTTCTCACTCAGCCTTCGTCACTGCCTTGGCATTTGGTGTAGGACAAACAGTAGGATGGGCTTCTCCAGAGTTTGCGATCGCTTTAGTGTTTGCGATCATAGTCATGTATGATGCTGCTGGTGTCCGGCAAGCTGCCGGTAAGCAAGCTCGAATTCTCAACCAAATTATCGATGAGTTGTTTAGCGAAGACAAAGAGTTGAAAGAAGACCGCCTTAAGGAATTATTAGGTCATACACCCTTTCAGGTGCTTGTTGGTTTGGTATTAGGTATCGCTATTTCTTGTATAGCAGCAACGGCTTATTGATCGTGTTAATTAGTAATTTTAATTAGTAATTTGCCATTACCTAGTTCAAACGGAACTAGTTAAAAGCGAACCACCTTACGTTTTAGTAGGGTAACTCGGCGACTATCAACAACCATTGCCCAAAAACCCTCTGCGCTCAGTCGCCTTAAGATTGAGTTAGCTTGGGTTTCACTAGTTGTGTGTACTGTCAGTAAGTAAGGTCGCTGAGCATAAGAAACCAAGCCAACATTGACGCCCAGTAGTTGCTCTAGTCGGGATGCCACTTCTGGTTGATTGAAGTAGTCCACCAGAACTGCATAACCATCACCCAATCCCTGAGGAGTATAACCTGGTATTGTAGTAGGCTGTATAGTATTAGGCTGGCTTGACGGTGGAGATTGAACTACAAAAGCTGAGTATCCCACTACCTGATCCAGATAGCGTGCCCAATCTTTAGCATCGTTAATCCCTCTGAAACCCCCAACCCGAGTTACTCTATCTTCCAAATATTGACAAAAATCAGTTTTTGCGCTACTTGGTAAAATTCGTTGAATTTGTTGGTGATTTTTCCTAATTCGGCTAAGCACTAACAAAATGTACTCACCGTTTTGTGGTGGTTGGCATTGAGGAGCTATTGGTTGAGCATAAACCGCATCAAAGACACTAGCTAAAGCAGCCAGTGCTATCGAGAAAATTTGTAAAATAAACTGTATTGTTTCCCTGGTCATAGATGATTAGATAGTAGAGATACTCTTAAACCGTCATTAATCGGGATAATCCAGTATGAAACGGTCAAGGTGCAATTTATTGTTGTCCAAGTGAGGAGTGGTCATGCAGTAATTGGAGTTGAACTTTCCACCCATCTGTCTGGACGTTCCTGGCATCTCGACCAGGAGTTGCTTGAAAGCCTGAGTTTTGCTATGTTTACAATCAATCCAACCAAGCTCAACTGCATCAAGCAGACTCAGTCCCATCCCTTTCAAGAAACGCGCGGTACGACGCAACAATACTGCCATTACCTCGGTCTTATTCATGTACCTAGTTAGTTCCTTGTCCGTACCCCGAGCAAGGATGTTTTTGGCAGCATTGTGGTCAGCCTGTAACACGACCCCATTAAATCTGGTAAAGTTGTCCCCGCTCCTTTTCCCCAAAAGGGTTCCAGTCACGGAGTCAACTTGCGACGTGTAACTAGGCTGGACTTCTGTCACAATCGACCCAGTCCAATCAGCCCATTTTTGTAATGAGTCCCGCATTTGACCCTTCATCCAGCTATTAAGCTTGCGAGACATGGCTTTGGACTGACGTTTTCCTTTAATCGGTTGTGTTAAATCTTCTGCAAAAATTTTAAGTGACTTCCCATTAAAAAGAGACTTAGATGCCGCTCCTATGATAGCCGTTAATTCTGACTGATTTTGTCTGTAACGCTTGTTCTCTGTTTTTCTGCTTAAGTTATTTTTAAGAATACGAGCCGACTTAGCTGGATCTATTTTTTCTAGTTTTCTATGAAGTGCCCAAAGCTTTCCTCTGTTGCGGTTTTTGGCACATATACGATCGGACTTTTTGGTGGCTACTTTGCCTAACCCTTTCCCATGCGCTTGACCCTCTGAATCATAGAAAGCCTCCGTGTATCCCTTGTCTACTCCTACAGGGCGACGTTCACCGGGAATTTCTACATTTCCATGGTCTACAAGGAAATGAATCTCAAACCTTTGCAGAACTTGGTTATGTATCAACCGAATTTGTCCTTTTATTTTTCGGTTAGATCTGACGATTATCCTGTTTCTCTTTCCTCTCCTTAATCCAGCTAATTCTAGTTGGTATGTATTGCGAGAGAGTCGTTTGCATTTATAACCCACTTGTTGATAAACTATCTGGTTCTTAACCCAGGAATGTCCCCGCTGGAATTCTTTCCTAACTAGTCTATGCAGCAGTGGGTTTTCCAAAAAAGCTAAGGTTTTAAGCTGTTTGCAAAGTTCTTTCCTGGTCTTTTGGTTTTCTTTCCCCGGAAACCTTCTATAAATTTTCTTTATTACCGCATCGATACAGGCTGCCTGCTGGGCTGTAATGGCTTTTGCTACATCATTGATAGTCCAGTCCATTATTTTGGCAGGCAACCTCAGAGTATCTGGAGTCCTGAAGCTTTTTACTTCCGGGATAGCCTTTTTCCAGTCCAGTCCCCAATGCTTGATGCTCCCCAGCTTGTTGTAAGACTCAGCTCTAACGATGCCTAGTTTTTTCATTGTAGACAGCAACTCAGTCTCAATCGACTCAGTCATCCCCACTACGGGGACAATTTGAGTCGATAGCTTTTTGGTTACGCCTACTTTTTTTGACATCGTCAACTGGTGTGTCTTCTTTCTTGATTTAGATAGATTTCTAGCGCTAGCAAAACGTCAATGTCGGTTTGGTAAGGTTAAAAACCGTTTTATACCTATTTATTGGGGTTTATTTGCGTGACCCATAGCCACTGCCTTGGAAGCAAAAAACTAACCATCAAACTGATGCCAGAGACGCTAGAGGGTCAGGTATACTATCTGATGGTGCTTGAAATTCACCAGTTTTGACAAATTCTAGGCGCAGCTTTAACCAAGTGATGAACTTAGGATTAGTAGAAATGATCGCCGTTGCTGGTTGCGGACACTCCTGCTTGACCTGGGACATTTGGGAACTTTCCAAGAATGCTGGCTGGTTGACTAACCAAAAGTCTATTTCTTTTTCCTGTTCATGGTAGTGCCTGGTACGTTCCCGAAGTACTTCCTCCAATGGTTCTTCTTCAAGGAACTTTTGACTGGCTAAAACGTAGTAGTAAGTTTGCATAGTTTCAGTTACTGAGGAAAGCTCAAAATTTACCTTGCATCGCTTGTTTCATTTCTCTAACCGCCCGTTCTATACCCACCAGAGATGCCCGAGCAATGATGCTATGACCAATATTCAGTTCTTCCATACCTTCGATACAAGCAACCGGGTAAACATTCCAGTAGGTAAGACCATGACCAGCATTGACTCGTAAGCCAGCAGCAATCGCTTGTTGGCATCCGGAGGCCAAAACTTTTAATTCTTTAGCCTGACTGACTTCATCAGTAGCTTCTGCATAACTCCCAGTGTGCAGCTCAATAAATTTAGCTTTTGTTTGAGCAGAAGCATCGATTTGGGCAGGATCAGCGTCTATAAATAAGCTAACCGGAATACAAGCACTCTGTAACTGCGCTACAACCTCACTAAGGCGAGGCATTTGCCCTGCTACATCTAGCCCTCCCTCGGTAGTCACTTCTTCTCGTTTTTCTGGTACGAGGGTAACGTAATCGGGTTTGACCTCTAGAGCGATCGCTACCATTTCATCGGTAGGTGCCATTTCCAAATTCAGATGAGTTCGCACCGTTTGTCTTAAAAGACCAATGTCCCTCTGTTGAATGTGACGTCGGTCTTCTCTTAGATGTGCGGTGATGCCATCCGCACCAGCAAGCTCGGCCAACACTGCTGCTGCCACTGGGTCAGGTTCTACAGTGCGCCGCGCCTGACGAATTGTGGCAATATGGTCAATATTTACGCCAAGTGTTAGCACTAATGTTTTTCTCCTGGATTTGACATCCTAGCGACGACCATAGGGCAGCTTGCTCTTAAATTCCAAGGCGTTACAACCTTAGCTTTGAGAAACATAGCATTTTCTAGTTTAACAGGGGGAGGGCAAATCTAGATAGATTGTCTATCAAGCCTCTACAAGACAGTTCCCCGTGAAGTAGAAAGCCCCTCGCCAGGGTCTAAGCAGCGAGGGGTAGTTCACCTAAAATTCTTAATGTTGGGATTAGATGCTTCTAGGTTGCAGTTGGTCTGAGGATGGTAATTTGACATTCCAGGCTAGTCCTAAGCGCTGAAGCAGCAGGATGAACAACCAACCCAGGTCAAGTTGCCACCAATAATGTCCAAATCTTGCTGAGTTGGGAAAGGCATGGTGATTATTGTGCCACCCTTCACCAAGGGTCAAGATGGCGACGATAGGATTGTTCTTGCTCATATCAGAGGTAGTAAACAGCTCGTTTCCCCACAAGTGGCAAACTGAGTTGACACAAAAGGTGATTTGACGAACCAGAAAAATCCGAAATGCTCCGCCCCAGATTAAACCACCTAAGACTCCTGAGACAGAACCAGTCAAGACTCCACCCAGGAAACCAGGAATTAACAGGGACAGCAATACCCAAAAGACGTAGAGGTTGTCTATTCTTCGGATCAGCTTGTCCTTGATTAGGTCAGGAGCATACTTATAGGGAGGCTGCCAATCCACATTCACAATCCAAGCAATATGGGAATGCCAAAACCCTTGGATAAATCCCCAAAATCCTCCCTGGTGAAGATGGGGTGAGTGAGTGTCTCCGTCTTGGTCAGAGTAAATATGATGGCAGCGATGATGGTGAACCCAGCTAGTGACTGGTCCTTGAGCTGCCATACATCCAGCAATGGCTAAGAATGCCCTTATAAAAGGTCCAGTATGGAAGGCACGATGGCTAAAAAGCCTGTGATACCCGACGGTAATACCGATGAAATTCAGGATGTACATCCCGAGAAAAAGACCGATATCGAGAGGCTGGACGTTCAGTTTCTCAAGGAACATAACTACTACCGCAGCAATTACGCCCAAAGGGGACATGGCGATAACGATAGTAACTACAGTTTTCTGAAGTGTGCTGACTTCTGGGGCAGTAGATGAAGAGATTGACACTTGTGTTGTTTAAATAAAATACTAATACACCAAAACTAAGCATATCCGATTGCTTGTCAGTCTGGCGCTGTTTGGACTCTAGCTCCGTGCTTACCACGAAGGCTATCAACTGGGATTTTTGGATTTGGGATGGTTGTCTTGTCCGCTAAATCCTCCAATTCCAGGCATTTAAGTTATATTTGGGCTAATCATGACGGTATTGGTCATGGGTAACCTATTGCAGCTAGCTAGGGATTGGTGTTGATTTCAATCAATTTATTCCTTGAGGATAAACCTGACTTAATTTGGATACGAGACTTTGGTACCTTAAACCTTTTAGCCAGCAACTCAATTAGCTCCTGATTGGCAAAGCCCATCTACAGGTGGTGACTTCAAATGCACCTTGAGTGTCCCATCATCTGAGTCTTCTATCTTTTGATGTTTAGAATTGGGTTTAACTTGAACTCGCCTCTTCATCAATGAAAGTTTCTTCAAAATCCTCACTGCTTCTGGCTATGGGAAGTTTTAATTTAGTCACCGTTTACCAGAGTAGCATACTGATCCGGATTAGCTCTGGTAAGTGTCAATAGTTCTGTTGCGATACTCTTAAGGCCAAAGGCCACGCTACGCGAACAGAGCCGCTACGCGAACGCATACCCTAATTCGAGCAAAACCATTGGAACAAAACGACTGCCCCAATCTCGGTAAATTTCTTGAGTCATCTTGCCCCTAAAAACTTGACGCTTCATTTTTATTGTATTTCAAATGTAGTATAAAAGTAACTCAAGCAACTCATTGACTCATTGTTTTTTTGGTTTAGCTTGTCTAAAACCTGCCAATACCCAAGAATTCCATGGCGGGAATTCGCTTATTCGCTCCTTGTCCTAGTGCAGCGCGGCAGAAATACTTGAGCAGCTGCTGATAATGGTAAAATAGAAGGATGAACTGCTTACCTACTCGATGCTCAGCTTACCCTATTGTACTCTTCACAACTTGTGCTATGCCTGACCC